>CAKZQF010000211.1 GCA_937139475.1 uncultured Gammaproteobacteria bacterium
TTTACTGAGGTCTACTGACAGACAAAAAAGTGATCGGCTTGAATGGTATTGAGCGATCGGCATCATGGTATTACGCACAAAGGGCAGAAAGCGAAGGATGCTTTGTCAAAGCTTATCAATGGGCAGCAGGTTGAGCTCAGGACTGCTTACAAAGTGGATCGGGGCCGACTGGTCTGCGACGTGTTTGTCGGGAGCAGAAACCTTGCCGAGTTTTTCCCCGAGTATTGAGAATTGTATGAAATTGAAACCAGCAAACTAATCAGGAGGATGATCCATGTTTGATCCTAAAAAATTCACCACCCCGGCCGCCAAGCCGCTTCCCGTCGTTCTGCTTCTGGATGTAAGCTCCAGTATGTCCGGAGATAAAATCGAGAACCTTAACAAGGCCGTCGAGGATATGCTGGATAACTTTGCGCAGGAAGAGAAGATGGAGACAGAGATTCTTGTTTCCGTCATCACTTTCGGCAATCAGGTTGAGCTTCAGGTTCCCTACATCAAGGCTTCTCAGGTGCAGTGGCAAGGTCTGCAGGCAAACGGTATGACCCCGATGGGAACCGCCCTCAAGATGGCCAAGGCCATGATCGAGGACAAGGAGACCACTCCGTCCCGTGCTTACCGCCCGACAATCGTTCTTGTTTCAGACGGGCAGCCTAATGACAGCTGGGAAAAGCCGCTGGAGGACTTTATCTCCGAAGGGCGCTCTTCCAAATGTGACCGCATGGCAATGGCTATCGGACGTGATGCGGATGAGACGGTTCTGAAGCGTTTTATCGAGGGCACGCCCCATGACCTTTTCTATGCGGAAAACGCCGGGCAGCTGCATGAGTTTTTCCAGCGAGTGACCATGTCGGTGACCATGCGTACCCAGTCCAAGAACCCGAACGTGGTACCGGCCCCGTCGGAGATCAAACTGGATGGCGGCAGTGTCAAGTCGGCTACAGCCGGAAATACAACCGCTTCATCCGATGATGAAGGTTACTGGTAAACAAAAATTTGGAGGTGAATCATGCCACAGGCAATTGGCGACCCTGATGAACTTGACCGTTTCGCGCAGTCTCTGACGCAGTTCATCGACACGTTGAATGAAGCGGTTAACGGTTTGAATCATAGCTTTGGTGCCCTTGGGGATACCTGGCAGGATGAAAAGCGAGCGAGTTTTGAAGAGGACTATAACGCGCTGGTGCAGCAGCTTTCTCATTTTGAGGCGAACGCATCGGAACAGGTCCCATATCTTCATGCTCTGGCTTCACGTTTAAGAGATTATTTACAGAGTTAAGGTGGGGAATGGCGTACGTATCCGTTGGACAAGTTGAGAATCTCGAGGAGGCAATTGCCGGGCTTCAGTCGGCCTATGACTCCATGGAGAGTGCCTGTCAGGCCCAAATTTCTGCGGCTGAAGCCAAGTTGGCCGAAGCACAGCAGGAGGCCGATAACAGCGCTCAACTGCTGGATGCTGCGATTGAAGCCGAAATGGAGGCCGGGCAGCAGCTGGAACAGGCTAATGAGCAGCTTGCTTCAGCCAATGAGCAGTTGAGTTCCGCTTGTTCATCTCTTTCCGCCTGCGAAGCGAGTGGCAGCTATGATGAGGACGGCAACTATGAACCGCCCAACTGTTCATCTGAAGAGGCCGATGTAGCCGCCGCGGAATCTGCCGTCGCAGAAGCGGAATCCGCTGTCGCGGCTGCGGAGGAAGCTTTGGAAGCTGCGAAAGACCATCGCATGCAGATGGAGCAGCGAAATGAAATGGCCCGGCAGTGTCTTGATATGGCAACTCAGCTGGCGGAAACAGTGCAAACGGAGTGTGCAGTCCGGCTTGCCAGTGCTGCGGCTCACCTTGAAACAGGAAAAGCACGACTGGAAAGCGCCAAGGCAGCTCTCAACGCCTATCTCGATACGCACCCGCCAGCGGCGGAATTTTATTCATGGCTGAAATGGACTCCGGACCCAAGTAAGCCGGTTACGCCAAAGGAGCTGCATTCGAGGCTGAATCTATCCGTTGAACAGCAGCGCTACTATTTCGAGTATCTCGCCGATCGTGACCCGGCATTCAGAGCCAAGATTGCCGACTACAGAAGCCAGCTCGAAGCCGCCAACGGTCCTGCTGAAAGGCATGCGGTTCAGCTTAAGATCCGCCGAAACCTGAGTGGCTACTGTGGCGAAAAAATTGTGGAGCAGGCGCTGAGTCCGCTCGGACATAAAGCGGACACGCAGGCCCGGACCACGTTTGAGGACGGCAGATTCACAAAAACCGACCTGATCATCGAAGATCTGAAAGTGCCGGTTATTCTGGGCCGTGGTGAAGGCATGAGTGCTCCGGTTGGAGGCTCTATCGCCATTGAAGTGAAATGCGGCCGGGCTTTGTATCTCTATTCTCAGAAAGACCACATGGTATTCCAGTCCGGTGGACATCAGGAAGCCAGTGCGTCGATGACGATATGTTCACGCGACATCAAGGATTTAACTCCAGAACAGGAAGAAGAGCTGCGTGAAGCCCTTCGGAGTGCCGGATCGCCATTAATAGGAATGCTCCCGACAAAAGACGAGATCGACAAAGCCTGCTGGGACATGGTGACCGGTTCTAATGCAAATAACGGAGGAGCTCATGAAAATTAAAATCGCTCTGATACCAAGTGAACACACAAGCAAAGCTCAGGATCTTTCCTCCAAGCTCCAGAACGCTATGGAGGCAGGTGAGATGAGTGCTGTTGACCAACTCACGGAAGAACTGGTCTCGCTAACAGATAGCGAGTATTCCCTGTCCTTACCGGAAGAATACTGGCACCAGCTGATTGAAAAGGTCAGAAACTCTGATAACGATTTCAAGTCTGACTACATCATGGCCAAGCCACAACTCGAAACGATTATTGCAGCCGGTGTGGCTGAATCATTTGCGGATGTTTCAAGGGTTATTGAACAGGCATTAAAGGCTGACGGTGTTGTCCTCCAGCTACCGTTTGAAGAGGAGGATGCCGATGTTTGATGATCTATTTAATGTGACTTCGCAGCAAATGGGCAAATTTTCCGACACCGTTAGAGACCAGTTTGGTCAGTCTATTGTCTCAGACGTTTTCGAACCCCTTTTGCAGGACATCTTCGGCCTTCAGCAAATGGCAGAATTATTTCAGGCCAGAGCCGCCGAGATTGATCAGCTAACTGGAGAATTGCAATCGATAGGAAGCATGGGCCATGAGTAACAGCCGGAAAAACAGGGAGTCCATGCCTAAACGTCTGTTCGATGCCGTTGGCGCAATGAATAAAGCGATTCTAAGGAAGGAAGATACCTACCGTCAGCTTCAAACTGAACTGAAGCAATCGGAGCATGACTGCGACAGAACTGTGGGAAATCTCAGGGCTGTCAGCGACTCTGCGGAAAGAGCTGAACTGGCTGCGCTGCATGATAAAGAGGTAGGCTTACAGAAAGATCTGCAATCGCTAAGCAATGAGATCCGCAGCGTAGAGGATCATGTCAAACAGATTGAAAAAGCTATTTCCGATCTCGCGAATAATAAAGACAGGCTTGACCGTGAGATCAACGAACGCCCCGTCTTAATTTCAATCGTAAAATATGTATTCGGTGACGCTGAACGTGAGGAATCTGAAAGAATTCAGAGAGAGATTCAAAAGAATGAGCTTGGCAAAGATGATTTAATCAAAACCAGATCCAAACTCAGCTCTCGAAAGGCTGGTTTGGAGAATCGCCAGAATGATCTGAAAGTTGAGCTTGCCGGTATCCAGGCCAAAATTAAGCGATTGAGTGATTCCAAACTCGCTGGAGCCAGAAAAAGAAACGACGCGCTGAATGCTCTCAAGTCAAAAAAAGAGCAGATTCGTGAGAGAAAACATCGGGTGTACGAGGAGTTTGAGAAGGAATGGGTTTCGGCCCTGAAGAATCTTGATGATCTATGCAAAAGGGTCCGCCTGCGTCAGCCGCATCTGAATGAGTTAACAGCCGAAAATATCAACACGGGCACCCATTTCCCTGACGCTCTGGCGTTCGGGCGCATGTACCTTACCTATCAGAACTGGAAAGGTTATATCCCACGGTTGATCCCTTTTCCTTTTAAGAAATCGCTCTGGCTTCCTGACCAGACTACAGGACACCGGTTGATTCATCAGCTGATGCTACGGCTGATGCACTGCATGCCGGTCGGCAATGTTGAAATTACCGCTGCAGATCCGCTGAGATTGGGCACGTCTCTGGACCCGTTTCTTTCTCTGTTGAAAGTAAAACGGCTCTTTCCCGAGCAGCGATTGCTGACCCGGTCGGACGAACTGGAAAATGCCCTGGCCCGGTTAACGGACTATGTTGAGGATCTGCTTCAGAATAAATTCAAGGGAGAGATCAAGAGCTGGTCCGCCTACAACGAGGCAAACAACAGCAATCCCATACCGTATAAACTGCTGCTCATTTTCGGAGTGCCGGAGCAGTTGACGGACAAAAGCCTCTGGTACCTTGGCCGCCTTCTGGAACACGGCCCTGTCTGTGGCGTACTTCCGGTTTTGACCATTGATGAAAATCGGCTGGAGGATCGTAAATTTACAGGGCTGCGCACAGCGATAGACAAATATTCCAAGAGAATGGATTCCATTGTCCCGGCAGAGATACTGACCAAGCATGTCTCTGAAATCAATGTTGTGGAGGAACAGGAATTCTGGCCCGGACGTTCTGAGCTGAAAGATTTTCTGGCATCCATATCTGACCGATATGAACAGAGCGCAAAATTTAGCAAGAGCCTGACTGACCTCTGGTGCAATTCGGACTACTGGGGTCACGACGCTGTTCAGGGTGTACAGGTGCCGATCGGCTGGACTTCGGATGGCGAGATCGTTCCTTTCTCTATCGGTGGGGTGAATACAGAGCACCATGTTCTTCTGGCCGGGCGTTCAGGCTCCGGAAAATCAAACCTGCTTCATGTTCTGATTCATAGCCTCTGCCACATGTATTCACCCTCAGAGTTGAATATTTACCTGCTGGATTACAAGCAGGGTACGGAATTCAGTGTTTATGCTTCCCCTCCGCTTCCTCAGGCAAAACTGGTGGCTACAGAGAGTGATCCTGAATACGGGGTAACTGTTTTGGCGCATTTGACCGAGGAGCTTGAAAAACGGGCTCAGGAGTTCAAAAGCCGGGCTGTCCGTGACTTTTATGAATACAGGGAATCTTCAGCGGCCGAACTCCCGCGTATCCTGCTGATTATCGATGAGTTTCAGATCCTGTTTTCTGAGGGGCGGCAAGTGGCCGAACCCGCAGAGAAAATGTTGAACCAGCTGCTGAGGCAAGGACGGGCCTACGGCATACATGTGCTGCTGGCCACCCAGACACTGAAAGGAATCCAGTCTCTTTCAATGGGCCAGTTGATAAGCCAGATCGGCTGCCGGATTGCCCTTGCCTGCAGCGAGGAAGATTCCGCGATGATTCTTGGCAACAGCAACTGGGAGGCTTCCAAATTGAGTAGCCCGCCGGAGGGAATCATTAACAATTCCAACGGGGCAAAATCGGCAAATCAACGGTTTCTGATTCCATTTGCCGATCGTGGGCTGTGCAAGGATCACATTACCAAGATTACTCAGATCGCAGACCAGCGTGGTTACTGCGGCTCAACAAGAATATTCAACGGCTCGCGTCTGCCGGAAATGCCTGCTGCTGATTGGTTCAACTCAAAAAGCCATGAGACGGTGCAACTGCACATTGGTGAGCGTTTGAGTTTTGAAGCAGAGCCGCTCTCACTGACACTGGTTAACCGACCGTCATCGAATTTACTGATATCCGGCTATAACGATGCAATCCACGACGGTCTGCTCGCCTCCATCCTTCAAAGCTTGGATGCTCAGAATGGCATCGATGAAATCATCTACTTTAACGGGCGCTCCATAGTGCCGGTGGGGGCATCAAAATATCTCGATGGTTCCGGAAACAGACCTGTTTCAAAGCACGAGAGTGTTCCCGCGCTGAATCTGGCCGAGATCTCCGGGAAATTACAACAGTCAAAAAGAATCGTGATTATTGACGGGCTGGACTCGACCAAGGAATTTCACTCCGGACCGGCGAGCTTTCGACCGGTGAAGAAAGATGAGCCACCATCACCACAAGAGAGTCTGAAGAAAATTCTGGAAGACGGTCCGCTGCAAGGGACATTTGTGATTGCCTTTGCGGATAATTGGAAACGCTGCAATTCATCGTGCAAGGACCTTCTTGGGTTCTTTGAGATGCGCGTCGGATTCTGCATGAATGAAGATGATGCAGGTTCATTCGTCAGTGGAGCAATAGGAAAATTTAAAGGACTTGAAACAGACAATCGCGCTGTCTTTGCCGATCGCCTGAAAAATCAGGTTAGTTGGTTCCGTCCATACATAAATGGGGAAAGTTTATGAAGAAATATTTAATGACATGGTACGGAATGACTGATTTCAGGGCCTCACTCGGACTGGAACAGACAACCGGCCCCGTTCTGGGAGCTTTGCTGGCGGAAGATTACACCGATGTGATCATCCTCGGCTTTACGCACCCGGATAAATCCGAATACAAAGCTGATGTATTTCAGCAAAAAATTGCAGGTGTTGAAGGCTCTGACCCGGCTACTGCGAGACAGTTTGTCGACCTGTTTTCAAATACAGGGGCTGCGCACCATCATTTTAATGAATGGCTAAAGAAACAGCTTCGGGATGCCGGTAAAAAGGTCGATGTGCGTTTCCACTCTGTGGAGCTGACGCATCTCAATGACACGGAGGGCATCTATGAGGCTGCGACTCAATCCCTGCATGCGGTTGCAGCATCTGAAGGTGAAAAGCTCGTTACGCTCTACCTGAGTCCGGGGACTCCGGTTATGGCTTTCGTCTGGGCTTTTGCGGCCCTGAGGCACCCAACGCTAAAAAAACGCCTTATCGCATCTTCTCACCCAGGAAGGCCTCCAGAAAGCATCGTTCTGCCAAATGAGTGGCTGGAATGGCATGGAATACAGGTTCGAACAGCTAATACGGAATCTGACCAATATGATGCCATTTTTCACCTGTTCGGCGAACAGCGGATGCCGAACCTGCTTGGCGTGCTCCAGTTTTCAAGCAGTAAGCATATCTTTGTGAATTCCGCACAGTTTCCAGCCGATGTCATGAAACAGTTTATTGGAGAAGCTGAATACGCTGAAATTGCGGTGGACCCATATGACCCTGAGAATGTCCGAACCACGATTTTGGATCTGATTGAGAAAATGCCTGTTGATTCGAAGATCGGCTTTAACTTAACGGGTGGAACCAAGTTGATGTATGCAGGGGCGCTTGCCGCCTGTCGTAAGGTAAATGCAACGCCATTTTATTTCGATTTTTCAAAGAAACAGGTTATCAATCTTAATAGTTTTACTAAAAGTGAGATTGTTTCAATAGATTCGGTTGAAACATTTCTGAAGTTGAACGGTGATGGATTAACAGTATCGAAGCCTGGTCTTACAGAACAAGAACTTTCTCGAGAAATTATTAATGCCTCTCAGATAATCTGGGAAAATCGTAACTTGATCGCGTCAAAGTATCGTGAGCTGAAAAGTTATATTTCTGATGAATCATTCAAGAGTTGGGGCGATGATTTCTACGCTGAACTGACAATTGATAAACAAGCAAAGCTAACAATTGGCGGTAAGTCATTTGTGTTTAATGAATTCCCTGATTTTCTTGAGTTTCTGATGGGTAAGTGGCTAGAGGTGTATGTTTTTAGTGTGTTACTTCCCTTAAAAGAATCTGCTGTTCTAAAAGATTTACGCCTTGGGTTAGAGGTGTCTGTTGTGGACGTCGACTCCAACGATAACTTTAAGTATTACCATGATGGGTTTAAAGAAAATATAGGTTATCAAGAGTTTGATGTTATTTGTACCGATGGATATCGCTTATTCATTATTGAGTGTAAAAGTGGAAAGGTTGAAGCGAACCATGTTTTGAAGCTGAGTGAAACTGCCAAACATTTTGGTGGTGTGAAAGGGCACGGAATAATGATTTCGTCGTTTCGTCCCCCACATCCTGTGATAAAGCAAAAATCAGATGATCTTATAAATGTGGAATGGTTTTTTGGTAGTGGTGCCTCTGAGCATTTGCTAAATTTTTTCGGGAAAATTTGAGATGGAACTTTTTGTTTTTGTAGATGTTTCCGGCAGTATGAATGAAATGGGCAAAATCCATCTTCAGCGGAATCTTTGCCGATATGCGGCTCAGTTAAGGCTCATAGATAAGGAAAAATATTCGGGCTTAGACATCCGTTTTTATCAATGGGCGCAGAGTGTTGCCGTGGCCGTTTTGCAAAGCGACGGGGATATCCCTGACTTAAACGCTGAAGGCTCATCGAACCTATGTGTTATCTCCGAATTTCTGTCCCAGTATCAGAGTGATAACGGGAGATTAATGGTTCTCATTCTTTCTGACGGCAATTTCCCCAATTCAGACATCGTAAGTTTTCAGAAACAACTGGGCACATTTAGCAACCTGATCATCCGGACAGTTGCCGTCGGCGCAGATGCTGACCTGTTGAAGTTGAAGAAAATTTCCACAAATAACACTGTTTACCTTTCGGAGAACATAGCTTCAGCGATTGACAGCACAATCTTTGGTTCTGATGAGCCGTTGACCGCGCCAGTATCCACAGCCGGGATTCTGGAATCCGCACCGGCTGAAACAGAAGAACAAGAGGAGGATTGGGATGCTTGATCAACTCTGGAATAGCTGGGGGGGCTCAGTAATCGGCCCCCTACATGTTAAAGCCGGGATTCCCAATCAGGATTCTTGGATGGCACGCCGGTATAAATGGGGAAATGTCGTTGTTGTATCGGACGGACTGGGCAGCAAGGCACATTCAGATCACGGTTCAAAAGCCGCCTGTCTGGCTGTATTTGAGGCAGCCAAGAGCTACCAGAATACCCCTGATGCCAATATCGTTGATATTTTAAGGCTGATTCATGCCAACTGGCTCGTGAAAATAGCTCCGTACTCTTCAACAGATTGTTCGGCCACATGCCTTTTCGCCATCCAGATTGAAGGCATTATCACTCTTGGCCGCCTTGGTGACGGAATGATTGCCGCCCTTGGAGAAACTGGCGAAAACCACCTTATTCTCAGTGATAACAAACAGGATTCCTTCTCAAACTACACAAACAGTCTTCAGCAGGAGTTTAAGCCAGATCATTGGGAAACCGCTACGATTGAAAGCGCGGTATGCAATGCAGTTGTGCTATGTACGGATGGCATATCCGATGACCTGTTACCTGAAAAGCAGATGACTTTTGCACAGGAACTCTACTCCACTTATGCAGACCTGGAGTCGGAGGAAAGAAAGAGGGATCTTAAACGTTGGCTCAATGAATGGCCGGTTCCGGGACACTCCGATGACAAGACGATTGCTTGTCTGTTTAAGAAAGGAGGTTCCCAATGAGTCAAAGATTCAACGAGTATGTGGATGAATATCAGAATGTACACATTCAGGACAAGGTGCTCGGGCAAGGAGGCCAAGGGGTTGTTTTCCGTACCAAGGACCCTGATCTGGCGATCAAGCTTGTTACAGATGAAAGCGGAACTCCGATCACCGATGAGGAGTCGGTGGAACGGTATTCAAAGCGCTTTAAGCGCGTCCGGCTCCTACCTCTGCCAGAAAACCTGAATATATCCGTACCGGCAGCTCTTCTTCAAAACAATGCCGGTTATGTGATGCAGCTTTTGAGTGAAATGGTTCCGTTCAGTCATTTCTGGCTCGATGGCAAGTCCGCAGAAAAAATTGGTCCCGACGATATCCCAACATGGCTTTCGGCAATGCCGGAGAACGAAGCTAAAAAGATTGTTCATTATTATAGAACCGGTGGGCTCAGACGCAGGCTTCATGCGCTCTACAAATGCGCATCATTGCTGGCACGCCTTCACGGCAATGGTATGGTTTATGGTGACATTTCTCCCAACAATATCTTTATTTCAGAAGGGCTTGATGATTCAGCAGTCTGGCTGATTGATGCCGACAATATTCGATTTGAAATCACCGCAGGCGGAAGTGTTGTTTATACACCAAAGTACGGAGCTCCCGAGCTGGTGCAGGGCAAAGACGGTGGAAGACCTTCAAGCGATTGTCATGCGTTCGCGGTCGTGGCTTTCTACCTTCTTTCGTTGATTCACCCTTTTGTCGGAAAAAAGGTGGATGGAACGGATGAAGGCGACTGGGCTGATGAGGAAAATGATGGCGAGGATGTTGAAGATAAAGCCTATGCAGGGCTGTTCCCTTGGGTTGACGAACAAGATGATGATTCAAACTCTTCCGACAGCGGTCTGCCCAGATCCCTTCTCCTTACAGAAAAACTGATCTCTTTATTTGAGGGCACATTCGGCCCAGGTAGGACATCCCCATTGCTGCGGCCGACCATCTATCACTGGCCTGAGGCTCTCGCTCAGGCAGCGGATATGACTGTCACGTGCCCAGGCTGCTCGATGAACTATTACTATGATTTCATTCACCCGGAAACAGAGGCTCACAATTGCCCTTACTGTAAAAAGCAGAGGCCGCAGGTGCTCATTCTTGAGTCTTATCGATGGTGTGGACCGGACAAACCCATAAACTCACCATGCTGGCGGTATGTACGTGAGATCCCTCAGGGTACCGAACTCACGATACCAAGACGAATTTTTGATGAGTTTGCAATGCTTGATTCGGATACAGCAGAGGTGCTCATCTCTTCGAGCAATAATGGCATTTTGATTAAGAAGTCAGACCATGGCAAAGCCGATTTGTCCGTTGCTGCTGACAGTCCGCAAAGTGGTTTTCAGAAGCTGTATTCACAGATGAAAATTGACCGGGTAACGCCGGATGCTCAGTTCTGGATGTTCGCACATTTGAATAGTCCTCGGCTGGTTAAATGCATGATCAGCGGAGGTGGCAAATGAGACTGAAAGACATAAATGCTGAAATTAATTTTGAATTATGGTTGATACCTGAGCTGTCCGGAGAGACTCCAAACATTGGTATTGGATATATCGCACCCAACAATACCGGGCAGGCATACAGATTGAGAATCGATGGCCAGCAGTGGAGCGTGCAGCTTCGTGATCCTTCGGCCGGAAAGGATCTGAATTTTCATCTTAAAAGAGGTTGTGCGCATCTTGCCGAGGTAATGCAGGTTGCCAAGGACGGCAGTGCGCTTGTTAAAATCATCTTTTTCAATGGTGAAATCGTTGAAATTGGCGACGTGGAGATCGGCATTGATGAGCGCATAGAATCAACGGCTAAAAGAAATGGCATTCGCTTCAATGGAGCTGAAGAGCTGGGGAGCGTATTAAACGATAAATGCAAAATCAGCGTTGGCGGCGAAGATTTCTTTCTGCTCATGAGCGGCCCATCCGCTAAGGCTGATTTTGAAGCGGATATTCCTGAGGATGAAGACTCGCTCAACTCCAAAGCCGTTGTGCAGGAGAAGTACCGGGAATTCTCTATCTATGGAGAGAGAGTTCGTATCCCAGTTGAAAGGCGCAATGTCGATAAGTCAAAGGACATCTATTTTGCGACTAAAGCGGTCTTTAAGGACAACCAGAAGAGTGAAGGAGCATTGCGTCTGGCAAGGGGTACGGTCCTGTTTTCTGACTACACCAAGACAGGTCGCATTCGGGCTTTAGCCGCTGGAGCGATGAGTCAACTTACCAAGGAGACTGGGAGTTACTTGCAACAGTGGGACGAGTACGGCGCAATTGAAGGTGAAATGCTGCTGGCCCGGGCCAAAGCAGTTGGCAGAATAGGCTATCATGGCACTGAACAGACAACAAAAGGTGTTAAGTTCTTTGTGTCGTCTATTCCGGATCAACTTACCGAAGGCGATGAGATAGAGATCACCTCCGAGGAGCCTTTATACCTCAAGAATCCGGATCTTACATGGGAATCCTACAGCAAGGCTCTGGAAGAAGAATTCGCAACCAAAATGGATCAGAAAAAGAACGATGCTGAAATGCCAGCTTCTGTTTATGCCCCGATCCTTAAAATTTCAAAAACCAGCATTGAATTGGATCTGCCGTCAATTCCGTCTGGTCAAATGTTTTTGATTCTGTCCATCAATGGCGACAAGATTCAGATTGAAAGACGAATGCGGGCACGTTCAGCCATTCTGGAAGGACGCTGTGCAAACCCGCTTCTCGGCCTGCTGATTGAAGAAGGTGGAACGCTACCAGACATACAGCGAGTCACCAAACTAAAGCCTTTGACGTCCTTTGTGAAAGAGAAGATTTTTAAGCATCCTCCCACAGACAGGCAGGTGGAGGCCATCGATGTCGCCTTGAACACCCCAGACATCGCTCTTATTCAGGGACCACCAGGCACTGGAAAAACAACTGTAGTTACAGCAATTCTTGAAAGGCTTAACGAGGAATATGACAAAACCAAGTCGATAAGAGGTCAGATACTTGTCTCCGGTTTTCAGCATGATGCCGTTGAGAATATCGTTGCAAGGTTGAGTGTTAATGCACTTCCGGCAGTTAAGTTCGGCAGAAGAACCGGTGATTCGGAATTTACGGAAGATGCCGTCACTGAAAAAATTAACAAATGGTGCTCCAATGTCGCCGAGAATATTCGTATCAAGAATCCTCAAATTGCTCAGACGGAAGATCAGGTAAGACTGGCTGAACTGTTTGTCGCATATTCATTGTGTCCCTCGAAGAACAACACAGTCAGTTTAATGAAACGTATTCTGGATTTGCCCAGAGACGTGATTTCTGAGGATATCACCAGTGAGGCAGAAGAAATCATCAATTCCCTGCAAACCGAACTGAAGTCGAATGATCCTTCCACCTTGCGGCTCGTTAGAGCTCTGCGTGTCAGTGAAGCAGCCTTTGTTGACGACGGTGCCGCAAGAGCTGTCGATTTGCTGGATAAGATCGAAGACGAACTGGCTAATCCAGATTTAAGCGTTCTTGAAAAAGCGGCCCGTTGGCGCTGTGGTAAGCCTTTGAGTTTTCTCCCAGAGCTTAGAGAACTGAAAGAATCACTACTTTATAAATATCTGCCTTTGCCTGATTTCAGGACTGAAAAACCAAGAGAAGATGTTTTGAGATTGGTGGCAACGGTATCTCAGCTTCTGGAGAAAAAACTCAATTCAACCAATAAACGTGATGCAATACTGGCTGAGTTTTTACATGAGCTTGAAGACAATCCTGATGGCGTTCGTGAGGCCATAGAGGATTATAACTTTGTGTATGCTGCAACCACTCAACAGGCGGTCGGGAAAGATATCATCCGCTCAAAGAATAAAAACGTCCGATATGATCAGCGAACAGAAATGGTCAGGTACGATACGGTGATCATCGATGAGGCGGCGAGAACCAGCCCGCGAGACCTGCTTATTCCGATGTCTCAGGCTGAAAAAAGAATAATCCTTGTCGGGGACCACAGGCAGCTGCCTCATTTGATTGATGAGGAGGTCGCGAGAGCCTTGGAAGGTGGCGATTCATCCGGTCTGTCGGTTGATGTCGATTTTGTCAAAAAAAGTATGTTTGAGTATCTGTTCAACCGCCTGAAGAAACTGGAGGAGAAAGATGACATCAAACGAACAGTGACGCTGGATGCTCAGTACCGAACACATCCGATTTTGGGGGATTTTGCAAGCCGCAACTTTTATAACCAATACAATGAAGGTTATCGATCTCCTTTAGCTGCTAAGTATTTTTCCCAGAAGTTAAAAGGCATCGAAGATAAAGCAGCAGTATGGTTTGATGTACCTAATAGTAGAGGGCCAGAAGGTTACAACAAAGATGGTGGGAAGAGATGGCGAAGTATAGAGGCTGAAGTTATCGCTGAAAAAACTAATACTTGGATCAAATCGAGAGAATCCAGTGCAGAATTTATGCAGGAACTGACTGGTGATTCAAAACATGCAGGCCTTAGTTTTGGAATTATTAGTTTTTATAAACCTCAAGTATTTGAAGTCTACAGAGAGTTAGAAAAATATGGTATCACGGAGCGGGCACAGGATGGTACATGGCAGATATGTCAGGAATACCGCTTTCTTGAAAATGGCGAAGAGCGGCTCCGCATCGGTACTGTTGATGCCTTTCAGGGCATGGAGTTCGATATTGTGTTTCTTTCCATGGTGAGGTCTCAGGACATGAACGCCTTGCCGCCTAATATACGCAACGAGCTGGATTACAAAAAGAAGCAACAAAAACTATTCGGCCATCTCATGTCGGAAAACCGCTTATGTGTGAGCATGAGTCGTCAGAAGAGGGTCTTAGCCATTGTGGGAGACGGCGTCCTTACAAACACCCAGATTGCTGTGGATGCAGTTCCGGCGCTGAAAAACTTCTATGATTTGTGCCACGAAAAGGGGGTGATCCTATGAGTGCGCCCTCTACAAAAAAATCAGCAAAAGACCATCGTCCTAAAGTAATCAGTTTTCGCACAGCATTGGATGGATTGAACATCGCCGCCAGGCAAAGTGTTCTTTGGCCATGTCACGCTTTCAACATCTCTATTCCGCAAAAGAAAAAGAGTGGCCTCAATGTTTTTGAAGAAACTGTCTTGAAAATAACCGAGATAGAATCCGGCGACACAGAAAAGATTGCGCTGCTCACTTGTCTGGAAAAGGAACTGGTGGCCTTCATTCAGAATCGCCTCAACCAGCTCGGCCTTTTAAATGACCGCTATGAGTTGTCTGAGCATGGGCAGGAGCTTCTGAATGAGTGGCAGAATAAATCAGACGGAAATCTGGAATACACCGTGGCCACAGTGTTTGTAGATCTACTGTCCGGGAAGCTTCTTCCCTATGTCAGCACGGAGCAGCTGAGCTATAAAAAAATATCAAGGATTGGTGACAACGGATTTATTGATTTTCTAATCAATCCAACCAATGAGAAGTCGAGGGTCAGTGCAAGACAGATACGCCCTGCAAAAGACTCTTTCTGGAAAGCAGTTCCTGACTCCAACGATATTATCAGAGCCATAAGGGAGTTTAAGAAGAAATATAAACGGCATGCCCTGTTGAACCAAGGTGTCGATCAGTACCCGCCTCCGGTGCCAATGGCTGAAGCCATATCCTTACATGAGAATCCAGAACTGGTTTACTTGCATTGCAATGTCTTTATCCAGATAGGCAATTCTGACCTTTTGGTGACGGATGGATGCGGCTTTGGCTTCTCTGAAAGCTTTGCCAATTACCTTACTTCTCAGGACTGGAAGTGGGTCATAGATTTGAAGAATAAAGGGGTTATCGACAGACTGAATTCCAATCAAAGCAATGAAGAGGCTGAGGATGAGTCTTCAGCGGCGGACGGGTTGAAGAACTATCCACGGATAGCACGCCCACTTCGACGCGCACAAGAGTATCTTTCAGACGCTGAAAAGATCGAGGTTGATTCATCCAATGATGAGCAGGAATTCGCCCGTTTGACCGGCTTGGCGGTAGTCGCCTTGTATGAAGCCATAGAATGGGCGCTGCGATTTGTTGTATCTGACAACCCTGTGACTCACTGGGAACGCTTGTTCTCGTCACAGTCCTACCGGGAAAATGACAAGATACTGCGCTCGTTTGCTACCAAGATTGGGTTTGATGTTTCGGACAGTGTGAAGGCCCTTCTTCAAGTGAAACCCGGCAAAATCAGAGCCGTTGACCGTGGTGTTTCCGAGATGCAGCCACTACTGGCTCTGGCAATAGCCGGGGCGATAAATGATCCCAACCATCCGCTGAATCATCTGGCCATTGAAGACTCTGGATGTCTCTCCTTTGTAAATGCGCTGAAAGAAGTCAGGGACCCGGTATCCCATGGAAGCTCAACCGATGTTGAACTTTCACCGGAAACCCTTGAGGGCTATCGCGATAGAACCACTCGGCTCATCCAGTCGCTAATACCGGATATAACCGAAGATGCCTATACAGCCAAAACAAAGCAGGAAAGAGATATTGATCAGGTCAGATTGAAGGCCAGGATCGAACTGGACAAGTCATTGGGGCTTGGATTTGTTCAAGCTGTTTCCCCGTCGTTACGGGAAGAGTTGGTCAAAGTAACGATCTTAAGCCAGAGGACGACTCTGGATAACGAGCAGCTTCAGCGCTACATAAATTTGTTGGCGTCCATTATGCAATTGTCGTTGCTGGAAGTAGCGAAGGACCGGAGAAAAATAGTCAAAAATCGAAATAAACTGAGGGATGAGGCGATTGAAAAAATCGTTCAATCTGGTTTGGTTCCAGCGTCTGATGCAATACCAGTGCAGATTAGTACTGTAAATGCAGATCGACTATATCGTGCTACTCAAGGCTCAAGCACAACTCTTGGGGCTCAACTTCTTGCACTCTGTTTGCTCGCATCAGAAGGTGAATTGCTAGTTCTAAAAAGGTGTTTTCCGAACTGCTTTGAGCTTATCGCCAAGTTGATAAAACTTCGTGGTCACGGGAATCATCATCAACATGACTTTACAAGGGAAAACTTGGAGTCATTAAAAATAAATGTATTCAAACTAGTCAAAATAATTATGGAAGTATTTTAATGGACTCTAATAGAAATAATAACACTCAGATAAGCGCAGATAATGGAAAAGGAGCTCAGAGTGATAGAACTATATACGCTAAAGAGGAAGTCCTCCTGAAAAAACAGCAGGAACTGAAAGAATTAGAATATTCTCTTGGTCAAAAAGAGACCTCTATCGTTCAAAAGGAACATGAGCTAAAAGCCGCTAAAGACGCGATAGCTAAAAAAGAAGCGGAGCTGAATGACAAACGTGTTCAGCTTGAAGAGATGGAGCTTCAGGCCAAAAACGGTTTTCCGCAACTCTTTGAGGAAAAGTTCGCAGCATTCCAAAAACAATTGGAGCAGCGGGAAGCTCAATGCGTAAGTGAGCTGGAGTCTCTTGAATCCGAAAAGGAAAAATTGCGGCAGAGAGAGGTGGCGATACAAAAGGCTGAAATCCAAAGGGACAATGGGTATGCAGATGCCCGGGCAAAGCTTGATGACGAGCTCTTCAATCTTCGGAAAGAACATGAAAAGGAGCAGGAGTCAAAACGGGCAAACGCTCTGACTGCCATTGAAAAAGAACTTTCGGAGGAGAGGACATCCAGAATAGCAAGCTTGGAGAAAGAGATAGCTGATAGACTGAAAGTTCATGAGGCTGCGATTCAACAGGAAAAAGATGAGCTCGAACAAAAAAGAAAGGCTTTCCTGAAGGATCAGGCTGCGCTTGATGAACTCAAGGATGAGCTTGAGTATCAAAAGCAGCGCCTTCAATCCAGCAAAGACCGCCTTGAGGAACGAGAAGCTCATTTAAACGTTGAGGTGGATGCCAAGGTTGTTGAACGGAAGCAATCTTTCGAGAATGAGAAGTCTGCGCTTAATGATGAAATTGCACGTTTGAGAGAATCTATCAAAACGAGCAGTGCTCTAATTTCAAACTTTGAAGAATTGAAGCATAAGCTCGGTGATGAAGACCCAGCCGCTGTTTTACTGAAACTGAAAACCTATGAAGAGGAAATTAAAAAGCTGCGCGATGACCTTGCCACACGCCCAACACAGGAGATGCGGGAAGCTTTTGATCGCTTGAAGTCCGAACAGAGCGAACTGCAGCTGGCCTGTGAGCGACTCTCTGAAGAAAATGAGGCTCTCAGAAGTTCAGCACGCGCACAGTCGGATCTTGAAATGCAGGTAGCGGAACTGACCGATAAAAACAAATCTCTGCTGAGACGGTTTGAATCAGTGGATGCCGACAATAATCGATTGATGGAAGAGCTGAAACGTTTACAGTCTTCTTACGAGCGTGAACAGGACCGAGAAGCAAGGGTTCGGGACATTGAAACTCCATACATTCATAAGAGTCTGCCTCGTGCGCAGGAGCAAATTAGTGAAATTCAATGGCTTGATAGGATTAGGACATCTTGCACAAATTATGGTTTGAGATTTCCACGACGAATACTTTATGCGTTTCATACAGCTTTAAAAACTGCTGAGTGGTCACCCATGACCGTTCTATCTGGGGTTAGTGGTACAGGTAAATCTGAACTACCCAGACTTTACTCCCATTTTGGCGGTATCAATTTTCTGAGCCTGTCTGTACAGCCAAATTGGGACAGTCAGGAATCGATGCTTGGCTTCTTCAATTCCATCGATAACAAATTTGATGCTCAGCCAGTTCTGCGTTTATTGGCACAAAGTCAAAAGGCACAGGTTGATGACTATCCAGGCTTAGAGGATGTAATGAGTCTCATATTAATGGATGAGATGAACCTCGCTCACGTTGAGCTCTATTTTGCTGAATTTCTAAGTAAGCTTGAGCTGCGACGCGGTCGCAAAGGCAACGAGGTGCCGTGTCTTGAAGTGAAGCTTGGCGCAGGTATTCAACAATATGATCTGCCTCTTGGAAGAAATGTGCTCTGGGCAGGAACTATGAATCAGGACGAAACAACTAAATCTCTTTCTGATAAGGTTCTCGATAGAGGAATAGTAATCAATTTCCCCCGGCCGGCCACTCTCGAAAGACGCCGTCAGCTGAAACCGTTGGGCGAACAGGCTCCTCTGCTGTCCCGCAAACTGTGGGAGGGTTGGTGGTGCAAAGAAAGCAAATTCAATGACGATCAGATTTTACCATTCAAGGGATTCATTGAAGAAATGAATACCTCGTTGTCCAAGGTTGGTAGAGCTCTGGGGCACAGGGTGTGGCAGTCTATCGAGTATTACATGGCTAATTATCCAGATGTGTTGGAAGCCCAGAGAAACAACGATGACGCAAGCTTGGGCAAAGCAATGAAAGTTGCCTTTGAAGACCAGCTTGTTCAAAAGGTTATGCCAAAACTTCGAGGAATTGAAACCCGAGGGAAATCAAAATTAGACTGCCTAGATAAAATACGAACTCAACTAGTCAATGACGATTATAACATCGTAGAGGACTTCGATCTTGCTTGTGAGTTTGGCTACGGGCAGTTTATCTGGAATAGTGCTAATTATCTAAAAGATGATGCATTTTTGAATGAGAGTAATAATAACGATTCCAGAAAGTCCATAGTTGCCTCACCTGAACAATCAAATTTTCATAGTAGTTCAAAAGTGGGGGATAGTCTTATCCCTAGTGAGCTCAAAAGATTTGCAAGTGATAATCAAAAGAAGCTATGGCAGCTAACCACAAACGAAATAATGAGAGCTATGTCATGTGACGTAAAAGAAGCGAAATCACTCAAGGATTTGTGTAATAAGACAAAGGAGTCATAGATAATGGAAAGAACCATTGAATTTGACTCGATTGAATCTCTTTATAGGGGGCTAAACGATAAAGATGAGGTAAAGACCCAAGCCAATTGGATACTAATAGTTCGCAAGTGGCTGACGGAAGTCTCGGGCTTCGATCCTGTTTCAGGGCATGCCCTGCATACTGGCATTGTCGATTTTTTGAGTACCGTGGAGAGATCGGTGCAGGATGAGTCACCAGAGGGCGAGATAAAGGACCGTATCTATCGAATTGTGTCGCATTCAAAGGAATCAGTTCTGGCAATCATGGAGCATACTCGGGATAAGATATTACGGGAACATGCCATGCTGCCAATACATGCGGCAAGAGAGGTTGACAGCAAAAGTGTGCAATGGCTCAGCCGTCAGCCGGGAAGAACACTCCGCGAGAAACTTTCCGGTAAACCTTATATGAAGGCTGTCAGGCGGAGGTCCAGTGTTGATACGGCAGAAAACCGACTATTAAAAGCTTTTCTACTCCGGCTGGAGCAGATTCTGATTGAAAGACAGTATGCTTTGTCTGCAGCGGCAGAAGAGACCTGTGAAGAACTGCTTGTTTCCCTCCAGCGCTGGCTTAGAACAGAAGATGCTGCTGAAATTGGCAATTGGGGCAATCTTCCGCCCAACAACACACTTCTTCAGGATAAGCGTTATCGAAAAGTCTGGGATGGTTGGCTCTGGCTCCAAACCATCGACGAGCAGATCACTGGGGACAGCAAAAGAGTCCATAGCGATATCCTCAGTGTTATTTATTGGAATACCCTTTCCTTACTCAACCATAGTGGTCGTTTTCGAACCGTTCAGCAGCCGGTCGGTCTCGACTATGATAATTTTTCTATCTCCCCAGAATTGCCGGTCAGGGGATATTTATTTCCTGTTGCTGACTCAAAGATCAAAGGAAAAATCAAAACAATAAACTATGAGAAGAAGTTTGGCTTTGTAACACAAGAAAGCGGTGTTGATTTATTTTTTCATCAAAACAATCTTTCAAGCAAGCTCAAGCTCGATTCATTATCTACTGGAGATGAAGTTTCTTTTGTTATCGGCATCAACCGACAGGGCGAATGTGCTGACGACATAACCCTTCCAGCAGGAATCATTCCTATCGATTTCAATTTGATGGGTGATAAATGGAAGGTACAAGTCGGTGAGGATAAGTATTTATTAAAGATCGTTTCCGAGAGTCTGGTTATAGAGCAAGCTCAGGGCGCAAAAAAGAAATTAAAAATAGAGCCAACAACTCTCAAAGAGATACCGAAGATGATACTGTCATTAGTCGCGGATGCCCCGTTTGAATACTCTGTACCGACAAATAATCAAAGTGGTCCAATACGGATGGATAGCTCTGTTGTTGACCTGTGTTCTATCCGTCCGACCTTCACGAATAATACAGGTTCTCAGGCGCACCTGCCGTTCAGGTTGCTTCAGCAGCACTGGCCTACAAATATTAATGGAGGGGTGGTAATAGACTGCGGTTGCGCAAAATCAATCGCCCTGCATTCCGATATTGAAACGGTCAGCATGAGGAGCCTCTTTTCACATAGCTCAACACTGCCCGATGCCACCAAAAGCAGTGCATCGATGTTTTTTACTAAAAAGTTGAGTGACTATATCAAGGCAGACAAGCTGACCTATCTTGTCCCTGATTGGGGCAATGACTTCGATCTGGAGGGAATAAGAAAAAGCGTCAATTTTTATTTTGATGAATCGACACCGCTTCCCAAAAGCATAGCTGCTATCTTTGCATGGCAATCATCGAAGAAATTTGTACAGGACAGAGTCCGAGAGAATGATTTTGTGCTGGTGGTTGATTTATTTGACGGCGGCATTTCAATAACCCCAGTTCAGGCAATATACCAAAAAGAGCTGGACGAAATATTGCCTGAGACACAAGGAATGAGCTGGGAGCGACATCCTACGGTTACTATTCCAAACAGTGGCATTCATACTGACATGGCCCGCAATCTTGACCGTAATGGCTGCCAGACATCTGAAGAACTCCTCCATTTGTTCGGCTTCGATGGTTTAGCCAGTGATTCAGGAGAAGTGTCCTTTGTGAAAGATGACCACTGGTATCACTTACCAGGTTCTATTCGGGAGGCTCTGACTCAGGATTTAGATCTCAACATATTATCAAACCACTCTATCAGTGACTGCCTGAACTCTACAAACAGGGATTGTCGTGGAGTTGGTGTCTTTATCCTGCCTCTTGAGGATACAATCAGGAAACCTGATGTGCGAATGGATTACAAGTGGCTGGGGTCTGCATGGTCACCAATTAAAGGCTGCCAGACTTTAAACAGATGGCAGGAGGAAGTTGATGACATTGCCCTTTGGCGTGATCATCTTCCAGAGCTGTCGATCAGAATTGTACGTGATGGGCACTTTGAAAATTTCTATTTGGTAAAAGATGCGACAGTAACACCGCAACGTGGCAGAACTGTGAATATACCAGTAGAAGAGTCATTTACTCTTCCAGCCGGACAAACGCATTACAGTTTTCCTCTGCAGCAGGGAGAAGGCAATAAAGAGCTGCAGTTTGTTGCATACCTGAAATCGCCAGCATTCCCTTTGAAGAAGGCCACGGCCTGCAAGCTGAAGATGACCTACACCTATGGAGCGGATGATCCATACGAATTGAAATTCATTCCGTTGGATTCAGCGGAAGCAGGTTTTAAATCTATACGGGTTGAATGGCGCTCAGCATCAGAGGGTGAGGCAGCCGATCTTGAGAACTTGCCGGTTCCAGATTTTCCAGCCCGTAAAAGCTGGTCCGATTTTCAGCAATTCCCGAAAGAAGATGGCAAAAGCTTCTCTGACCTTCTGGACTGGTGTTGCTCCAAAATTGCAGGCTTGAATGATCTGATCTCGTTCGATTATGAACAGGAATTTAAATCTATCCTGAATAAAAGAAAAGTCGGCTATTTGGAATGGGGAACCACTGACCGTACCGGGAAATACTATTGCCGAGTCAATGTTGATGGAGAGAGTGTGTTTTGCCACAGTTCTCAATTTATTGAGGCTGTTGATGAAAATTCCCTATATGAAGGATGCCCAGTTTATCTGGATGTTTTTACTAATGAAAAAGGTCCTTCCGGGTCAAATATATCATTTTCAGAGAGCTTACCCTCACTGCTCCAGGAGAAGGCACAGGATACCATCAATCGGAAGCTTTCCAGAACCATGGAGTATGCTGAAAAAGGAATCTTCAGCCTCCGATTTCCAGCATTAACCATCTGGAATCATGGCCACTCCCTTTCAGAGTCAGATGTGCCTGACCATTTTAGAAACGCGATATTCGAAGGTACTCAAAAAATCATATCAATAATTGAGTCAGAAAATATGCCGGACACCCTTAAAGAGGAGCTTTTCTTCTTTCTGTGTTGTCTACATAAGGATGCCCCCGGGATTGTTGGTTCCCGGCTCCTTGATGCTGTGAAGGATAAAAAGCTTTTGCGGAGGTACTACAAGAATATTGCTTTCGCCATCGGTAATGCCGAACTGCCATACCAACAAAAGCTGTTGGAGAATGTCATCGACCCCATTGATAATGAGGGCCTGACCAGATCCATTACCATGGAGGTTTTGTCGATAGCTTTTTGGCGTTCCAAAACACTGATCAACAAATTGACTAAAGAGGATCTCGTAGCTTTATCTGGAGGCTTATATGGCTGCCTTGAGTTCGACATCCATAAGGTTGTTAATGATGGGAAAGGATATCAGATCGCGACTCTCTGTAAGCACTTGGAACTTCTTCTTGCACTCCTGAGAAGCCGACGGATTGAAGACGAAGAGTTCAAAATGATTTTCGCCCCAGATAATGACCTGACTAAAAAATATGTGGCATTGGTAGATGATGTTTCCAAAATAGTTATCGAAAGTGACATCGAGCTTAAGTCCCGAATCAGCCTTCAAATTGAAAAGCCTGAAATGTTCCGCAACACTCCCGATCTGTTATACGCATTGCGGATGTATCTAACGGGAGACGCTGGTGCAAGCTCGATAGGAATTACATCTGTTTCGGATGACTAGATTGTCAAGTTAACTAAGTTCTATTTCTTATTACCTATCTTGTTATCGTCTTCTTAGTGAACCTTCACACTATCGTGTCGGAGGTTCACTATGTTCAAAAACCTATTTTTTCAAACCAAAGCACTACCAGAGCTGTCATCGCAACTGGATGCGGAAATTCCACGCTATCCGCCATTCCTGAAGGGGTTGCCAGCAGCGTCACCCGAGGATTTGCAGTCCACACAAGACGAGCTAATTGCCAAACTGCGCCAGATACTTGGCTTTAACCTGCGTGATTTTCAAAGGCTAATTCAGCCCTGCATTGATCATCTGGCTGCTTATGTTCATTTGTTGCCAGCTTCTGAGCATCATCATCACAGTGGCGCTGGTGGTTTATTACGTCATTCGTTGGAAGTTGCTTTCTGGGCTGCACAAGCTGCTGAAGGGATCATCTTTGTTGCCAGTGGCACACCGGTTGAGAAAAAAGAGCTAGA
This sequence comes from uncultured Gammaproteobacteria bacterium, assembly GCA_937139475.1. Taxonomy (GTDB): domain Bacteria; phylum Pseudomonadota; class Gammaproteobacteria; order Enterobacterales; family Psychrobiaceae; genus Psychrobium. The sequence goes on from CAKZQF010000211.1 coordinate 23,694, forward strand.
GCCAAGGTGGCGTGTTGCAGCGGCTCTTGGCGGTTTGTTCCATGATATTGGTAAGCCCGTTTCAGACTTGTCCATCACGGATGAAGATGGACGCTATCAATGGAACCCTTTTTTAGAAACCTTATCCCAGTGGACCAGTAACAACAGCATTGAACGCTATTTTATTCGCTGGCGCGACGGACGATGCAAGCGGCACGAGCAATTCTCAATTCTGGTTTTAAACCGGGTGATGACACCTGAGTTGCTCGCCTGGTTAACCCAACCGGGCCCTGAGATTTTGCAAGCTATGCTGGAGGCAATTGGCAATACCGATCCCGAGCATGTCCTGTCTAAATTGGTTATTGAAGCCGACCAAAACAGTGTCCAGCGAGACCTGAAAGCTCAACGAATTTCCGTTGACGACAATGCCCTTGGTGTCCCAGTCGAACGCTATCTACTTGATGCCATGAGGCGATTGCTTGCCAGTTCCCAGTGGTTAGTCAATCAGCGAGACGCCAGAGTCTGGGTACGAAAATCGAATCAATCAACCCATCT
>CAKZQF010000212.1 GCA_937139475.1 uncultured Gammaproteobacteria bacterium
CTGACCGTTTGCCATGTTGCGTAGCCAGATAAAAGGAAAGCTAATCCAGCTATCACATCACCTGCATCAATAGTTACCGGCATTACCTAATCCTTATATTCTTGCTACCAGAAAAAGCCTTTTTCAAAGATTTACGTAGTTCGTCTTGAACGTCTTTTAAAACTTCTTCCTTGATTTCAGAAAGGTGCTCATCAATATTTTCGCTATTCTCTTGAATAAGCTCATCTTTATTGAACTCTCGGCCACAAGATGCACAAGTCATTACTTGTATTGTTTCATCGCAACCGTCTTCGTATGAAAAGTCTGAACAGCCACAAGTCGGGCAAAGCAAGCTTATACTTCTACTGTATTTTTCAGGATTCATTCTAACTTCCCGTTATGTTAGTGGCCGTATTTAATCGCATATATTCAAGAACTAGAAAATGCATTTTGGAGTTCTCTTGGTGCTTATTAACAGTTAAAGGCCTAAAAACCAGCTAGGATCAACTGTTACTTTTTCAACTAACTCTGTTTTAACGCCTAAACTAAGTTCCTTAAGTTTATCGGCTAACTGATCACCATCGACCAAGTCAATCGGAGCAACGCCATCACGGTTGGCTTCTTCAATGGCAGCTTTTGTAAAGCTACCTGTAGTGATAAACATCCCACGATCAGCTCTACCAACGGTTGCGCCCCTAAAATCACGGATCTCGGGAGCCCCAACGGAACCTTTGTACTTTTTACACTGAAAAGCGATATGAAAGCTCATCAAACCGTTGATTCGGGCAATTCCTTTGCCATCGATACCACCATCACCCGTGCGACCAGTCACTTCAACATGGATAAAGCCTGATTCTCTCAATAACCTCTGTGTTAGTCGCTCAAACGCATCCGGGCTCATTTCTTCAATTAGCACATGATGCAGTTTTTCACGCCAAAGCATAGCCTCTTCTGGGGAGTCATCGTACGACAGTTCTGGAGTAGATGTCGTAGCATTAGTCTGTTCAGGCTTGCGGTCCAGAGCTCTAACAAAGTTGACAATTTCTCTGCTATCAATTTCCGGTTCCTGTCTAGCTTTATCTGTAAGTGCCCAAACGCCACGAGATGAGTTTTCAAGGTATCCAGCTTTCTTCAGGTAGGTTCTAGCCCATGCTAATCGATATCCAACTTCAGTTTGACTACTTTTTTCAGGGTTGTGCAGAACAGCCAAAGTACCCTCATCAAACTTCTCAAGCTCGACAACTTCTTCGTATATCTCGTCGATACTGCCTGAGCCGCCAAGGTTAACTAATGCCTTTATTAGCGGGAGCATAAGCTGATCAAATGTGACCATTATTTTCCTCCTGGAAACTTTTTCGTAAAAACAGCGACCACTCTCTCACTGAGATAGCTGACTCAACCAAGTTAACAGTGCAAAGCGAATGAGATTGGCTACTCATGACTCTTCCATTACTCCATCAAGCATATCTACTACATCATTCAAGAGATCATCAGCCTGAGCAAAAATAAACTGCTTTAAAAACTGATCTATGCGAATATTGAGCTTAAAGGGTGGAATGCTTAGGCCATCTAATTTTTCAAAATAAACTTTGGCTTTTGCCTTATCAACTGTGTCTTTAAGCGCGTCAAAGCGACCGAAATTATTAAGGTTTTTCTCATTAACACTATCGTTTAATAAGCTAATAAGCTGGCTTTTATCTAAACCTAACGCATTAACAATGGCATTAATCTGGGCATTTTCAGCATTGTCTTTGTAGGTGTTGATGTAATCTCTGAAAGTATGGCCTTCTATTAACTTTGCATCGCCACGCTGTAAATCATGTAAGAAAAGCTTGGCGTATTTTTGTTCAGCTTGCGTCAGTGAAGAAAATGACTTGTGCAGTTCGTTGAGCGTAAGTTCAATGCTGGCTTGATCATTATGCTGATTTAGCTCTTTTAAATATTTATCAAAACGACTATTCATATAGTCGGCATCAATCTTTCCAGTATCAATTTCCGTCAAATAGCCACTAATATCAAAAGGCACATCGCCGCCACCCGCACCACCACCATCACCTTTTGATGCGAGCTCTTTATAACGCAGCGCAAGGCTCAGGTAGGTTTGTTCATTAATGGCGAGAGTAACCTCATGTTCAGTGCCATTTTCGCCTGTTGAAGCGTCCGTCGTGAATGTATAAACCGACTGCTCCCAATGTAAACCTTGTACCTTCGCGGCTTCTAGATGCTGGTTAAATACTTTAAATAGTTCAGCAAACTTTGCGCACGCCTCAACATCTTCTGGCAGTTTTTCAAAATTTGCCACACCGGCACTAATGAACAACTCGTTAATATCACCGAATAGTTCATTCATTGCTTCTAAGTTACTTTCTAGCCTATCAACAAATAACCCAATGGGTCTGTCGCCAGAGTATAGTTTTACCGCATCGTTAATATTTTGCTCCATCGTATGCGGGTAACGATAGTAACGGATAACACCATGAGGCTTATCGGGGCCAAACAATCGATTGGTACGAGAGAAGGCTTGGATGATGTTTTGGTATTTAATTACCTTATCTAAATACAAGACATTCAGCCACTTGGAGTCAAAACCGGTGAGCATTTGGTCTACAACAATTAATAAATCCAACTGTTTTGTAGGGTCGGTATGAATGCGCTCATAAGGTTTTTTGTGAGCAAGACGTGCGGCTAAATCTTTCTTAAATGCTGCATGGCGGGCAAAATCAAAATCGTGGCCATAACGCGCATTATAGTCACGCATAATCTCATCCAAGCCATCACCTTTAAACGTTGGCCCACGGTCGCCACTGCCGTCATTATCAATGTTGGGGTCAAATAGTGCGGATACTTTTAAATCAGGCTTAGCAGCCTTTAACAGACGGTAATAATCAATGGCTTCAGCAATACTGTTAGTAGCCAAAATCGCATGAAACTTATTGCCTTGGCTTAGCACATCCCATTTGTGCAGAATATCTTCTACCACTTTGGCTTGGTGAGTCTCGCTTAGGTACTGACTTTTAGGCACATAATCTTCAATACCTTTGTGGTATTTACCTGTGGCGTCTTTGTAGCCAGCCATAGGCACTTCATTCATAAAATAATTAAATTTTTTCTTTTTGGCGGGATTATCCATAGCTTCAGCTACCGACTCCGCTTTCGCTTGTTCAAGGGCAACTGCTTGTTTTAGGTCTCCGTCTCTAAAAGTAGGCACTTTATAGGGGTCAAAGCCGAGTACGTTACCATCGCGAATACCATCAGCTATGCTGTAGCGGTGCAACTCATTGCCAAATACGGTACTGGTAGTATTGCCGTTTTTTTCATTTTCTTCTTGGATCGGAGTGCCAGTAAAACCAAAAAACAAGGCGCGGGGAAAGGTGCGTTTAATAATGATCAGCATGTCGCCAAACGTTGAACGGTGCGCCTCGTCAATAATAAATACCAAGCGTTTAGCGCGGATTATTTCAATATCTACCGAGTTGGTTGCAATGCCTTCATCATCCACTTCTTCAAAAATATTACTCATTTTTTGAATAGAGCTAACAATTAGGGTATCGGCTGGGGACGTGCTTTTTAACTTGGTTACCAATACATGGGTATTTTCGGTGGCTTGTACATCTTCACCATCGCCTGCAAAATTACGATATTCCGCCAGCGACTGGGTGCCAAGCTCAATTCTGTCCATCAAAAAAATGACTTTATCGGCATCTTTTGATTGGGCAATGAGCTGTGCTGATTTAAAGCTGGTCATGGTTTTGCCGGAACCCGTGGTATGCCACACATAGCCGCCCAAGCGGTCTGGGTTATTAGCAGCGCTACCCAATTGTTGCCAGTTGGTTTTAGCTACCTTATCCGATATCGCATTGGCGGCGTAATACTGATAACTACGCATCACTTTAAGCACACCATCGGTATCATCGGCAACGGTGTAAAAACCAATCAACTGGTGCGCCATGGGAATGGATAACAGTGTCGAGGCAATGTCTTTCCAATGGTTCATGGGCTCGTTGTTAAAATCGGCCCAATTGAATTGATAGTCTGGGTTAAATTTGCCATCTAGCCCAGGATTGGCAAAGTATTTGGCCTCATTAGGCTCCATAGCTACAAACACTTGGATCAGTGAAAATAGGCCACTAAAAATACCTTCTTTGGAATACTTCTCAATTTGGTTAACCGCTTGGCTTACTGGCACACCACTGCGTTTAAGTTCAACATGAATGACCGGCATACCATTAATTAGTAACAACACATCCCCACGTCTGTCATTACGAAGTGGACTGCCACGTTCAAACTTAGGTTGCTGCACAATTTGGTAACGGCTTTGGCCTGCCGCAATTTCTTGGCGGTCATAGATTTTTAGGCTGACTTCTTTGCCAAGATGCATGGTATCAGCGGGGTTATCGCGCTTAATGGCCACGGTTTTGCCGTTTATTAAGCCATTAAGCTTAAGCGGTGTTTTTAGCTCTTTGATCTGCTCAATAATCTGCTGCATTTCCGTTGCCGTCAGTGGCACATCGTTTAAGCGATCTTGCTGGCGATTGTTCTCAAATAAAATGTTCGCCCAGTTTTGCAGTAAATCCGCTTCGGTTTTGTTTTTAAGTATCTCGCTTTCCCAGCCCTTGTGGGTAAGCACTTCGATAAAGGCCTGCTCAAATTGTGCTTCGGTTTTAAAGGTGGTCATGGTTGTGCTCCCTGCTAAACAAACATTTTGCTCAAGCAGGCCTGCTTGATGTTATTAAGTTTGGTGATTTGTTGTTGGTGATGCTTGATTAGCACATCAAGTTTTTGGAAGTAGTTGCCAATAACAATTTGCTCGTCTTTTTTTGGAATAAAGACTTTCTTAGCTTCCATCGCCGACTTAGTTATGTGGATCATTGTCGAACCATTAGAGCCCGATAATATCTTTGCTCTGTCATAATCGAGGAGATGTAATAAAAACAACTTATCGACATTCTCAGAAAGTTCCAGCTTCCAAATATGATAATGATAAATTACTTTATCGCCATTCCAGATATGAGGGCCGAAACTTGCTGACCACGTATAAAGTAAATCGCCATTGTCTGCATAATACTTATCACCAAGCTCTAGATCTGAGTAATACCATGACGAATTAGTATAAAAATTACCGACTCTTAATACAGTGTACTTTCCTTTGTCTAAAAGCTCTTCTTGGCTGTAAGCTCGTCCATTAATGAAAGTAACTTCATCACTTAACTCAATTTCCTCCCACTCCCCACTAAACCCTTTAAAGCGGATTTCTGGCATGGTTTCGCCTTGTTTAGGAAACATCTTTTCCAGCATGGCTTTTTTAATGTTGCTGAGCTTGTCATGCTTTTGTTGGTGTTGGTTAATTAAGTTGTCGAGTTTTTGGAAGGTGTTGCCGATGGCGGTTTGCTCTTCTTTTCCCTCTGGAGAAATTACCTCTAAGCTAGCTAATATAGATGCATTGATTGCGGGGTAACTGGTTCCAGTACAATTATCTAAAACATCCTTAACAAATGAATCTCGCTGAATCAGATTTAGTAAAAAATTGCCATCATAATAAGGTCGAAGTTGTGCATAGCCAGTTGAAAAAACAAAATCGATTTCTTCCATATTAAATAAATAGTTATTTTTTTGGTAAGGCCTTACCGTTTGGAAGAAAACATCACCTTTTTTTGCAAGCCGTTGTGCTCTTGAGGGCGCACTTTCTTTTAGTTCTTCTCTATACCCTAATAAAGAAGTTCCTTTAACAGATTCTAAGTCCACATACTTAAATGTCACGGGTAACTCTTCTTTTGGATTAAAGAGTGCAAGTTCAGAAAGTTGAGAGATTTTCCACTCACCACTAAACCCCTCAAACCGAATCTCAGGGACATTCTTTTCAACTCTCATGTTATGCGCCCTTCAACAAGTTAGTAAGCTCTGCCAAGCCTTGCAGATCAAATTCATTACCAGTGAGTTCCCCCATCATGTCTGCCAGTTCTTGTTCGGTGGTTTTAATCTCATTCGCGACTTGCGAATAGGTCACCGCGTATTTATCGGCAAGGGCTTGCACTTGGTTGGTCAACAGAGAAATAACGGCACTTGGCATGGCAACAAGCTCTTGACTTAATGGCGCGATCCATTTGAGGTGCAGCAATTCGTTCACTTGCTCATCGCTTAAACCCTCGATAGTGGTTTTAGTTTTTAAGTGCAGGGAGATTTGTGCGTCTTTAACTGCTTTTTTCAGCTTTTTCTCTTCGTCGATGAATTTATTGGCCTTGATGATTTTTGCTTCGTAGCTTTCGGCTGGGAACTTGGTTTTGTTCTCTTTTTGCTCTTTAAGGAAAGCTTTAGCCGCTTTACCTACTTCAGAATTCACAAATCCATCTTTGCTTTCTTTTACAGTATCTTGTTCTTTGTCTTCTTCGCTTAACGATTCGAGTATTTCCTCAAGCGTGCTGGCGATTTCGACAAGGCGGTTTTCTTGTTTTGCCAGAGCCGCTAGGTCATCGCTCAAGTAGGTTTGTTGTACTAAATCAAAGGGCATGATGTGGCCTTTCCAGCCGTCTTGTACTTCGGTGTCTTTGCCCTTAACCTTTTTAACCACAATATTGGGATCAACTAGTTTCGTGGCAGCGAATCCTTCAGTTTGCATCATTTCTAAATCAGCACTAATCAATTGCCATTGGTTGTTCAAATATTGATAGGCCTGGTATTTGTCTATGAGTGCAACACTGCTTAAGCGTGTGAAAAGCTCGGTGCTTAATTCAGGCTCTTGCTGGTTACGGTTAACGGCTTGCCAGCCTTGAATTAGGGTATTGTTTAAATAGTCATCAAAGCTGCTGTTGCCATTGGTTCCATCAAACGCCTGGTTGTAGGCAGTGACAAACTCTACCACTTGTGAGTGCTGGGTAATGGTTGCATTAACGTCTTGTTTGGCAATGGCTAATTCACTGTAGGCGGCAGACTTGGCCACAAACAGCGCATCATGCAATTGCGGGAATGCTTGCCAATATTGGTGTAACTGCGCAATTTCGCTATTTGGGATGCCGCCGAGCATAGTGGCGTGTAAATCCCAGCTTTCAGCGGCCGGTGACGAGTCGACATAACGCGGTATGTTTAAGTTGTAGCCGTTGTCGCGCAGGGTTTGTTTGCTGACTACTTGCGAGAATTTTTCGATGCTTTCGCGATTGATTACGGAATCAACAATGCGCTTGATATCACTGGCTTGCAGTTTATTGTTTTTGCCTTCTTTAACAAAGTGCTTGGAGGCATCCACAATCAATACGTCATTGTTTTCACGCTTCTGCTTGAGCACCAAAATAACGGTAGGAATACCAGTACCAAAAAAGATATTAGAAGGTAAGCCGATAATGGCATCAATGTGGTTTTGCTCGATCAATTGCTTACGAATTTCGCCTTCTTCACCGCCACGGAACAACACCCCATGGGGCAATACAATGGTCATAATGCCATCGGGTTTTAGGTGGTAAAGGTCGTGCAGCAAAAAGGCAAAATCGGCTTTGGTTTTGGGCGCTAAGCCAAAACGCGAATAACGTGGATCGCTGTCTTTAAAACTTGGGTCCCACGCTTGTGAGTAAGGCGGGTTAGAGACGACCGCATCCACATATAGGGCATGATAAGTACCTTGCGGATCGTTTTCATCAAAGTATGGCCAATCGTCTTCTAAAGTATCACCGTTACGGGTTTTGATATTGCTGGCTTTAATGCCGCGCATGATCAGGTTCATACGAGTCAAGTTATACGTATTGGCTTTCAACTCTTGAGCATAATAGGTAATGCTGTCTTTGCTTTTGGCGTATTTTTCGACCGCTTCACCAATATTGATCAGTAACGAACCCGAGCCCGACGTTGGGTCGTAAATCTCGATGGTGTCTTTGTGTTTTAATTCGTGGGCGATGATGTGCGACATCAGTACCGAGACTTCATGCGGCGTATAGAACTCACCGGCTTTTTTACCGGCATTCGCGGCAAATTTCTCAATCAGGTATTCATAGATGTAACCCAGTACGTCATAGCCTTACTTACCGTTCATTGGGATACTTTTGATTAAATGAAGTAAGTCACTAATGGCTTTAGTACGTTTACCCGCGCTTTCACCCAGTTTGCTAAGACCCGTTTCGAGTGTGGTGAAAATACCTTCAAACAATTTTTTGTAGGTAGGAGAAATCAAACGGCTAAAGGCGGATAGCGCATCGCGCACGTTAGACTCGTCAAAGTCGGACTCTGGAGCAATCCATGTTGAAAATAAGTTATTATAAGCGATGAAATAGCCTAGATTGTCTTGAATGTACTTGACCGTGTCCGCGTCTTCTTCGTTGAGGGCTTCAATGTCTTCAGGTGTCATGCCCTCTTTGGTGACAAACTGAACTAATTGGTCGCTCAGGTACTTGTAAAAAATGAAACCTAAGATGTAGTCTTTGTATTCGTTAGCTTCGATTTTTGAGCGCATCTGGTTTGCTGATTCCCAGATTTTTGCGGCTAATTGTTGCTTGTTCATGTTATTTCCTATTCTGTGACCATATCGAAACCTGGCGCAATCGCAAGGTTACCGACACCGTATAAAGTTTGATGATTTTTTAGCCATAAATGGAATTCGGGTGTTTTTAACTGAGCCTCTTTGGAGCAATCGACATTCCAAAGCCGAAGCATGTACCCCGCAGTTGCTGCTCTGATTTCAACCTTCATCACGCCCTCCGTCATGCCATAGTCCAGCTCTATCGCTTCGCTGTGCTCTATGCGTGGGTGTGGCACTAACTCCAGCTCTACAAATCGGTTCCATTGCCGGTCCTGGATTTCGAGCTCACTTTCTTTGATAACAGAGGGCGACAAAGTGGAATCTTCAAGTACAACCGCTGCTTTAATGCGGGTCAATACAAAGTCTCTGAATTCACCATGCTTGCGGTCAAAACCACGAACATGCCAACGCAGGCCATTGTCCACCAGCGTATGCGGTACAATTTCACGGGTTGTTTCACCGCTCGATAACGACACATAGGTGATGCTCAAGGCTTTGCCTTTGTGTATGGCCTCGGTGACCTTCGCTACTATCGATAAACTTGGCTTGTTAAGGTGATAAGGCGCTTCACAAGCAAGGGGTGGTTTTACCTTGCCAGTAAAGCCATCTCCGTAACCTTGGCTAATGGTCGCCAGTGTTCGAACAACGTCATAGTCGAACAAGGGTTCAAATGCTTCACCACGTTTATGCAACTTGAGCTTTTGGTCATACTCAATGTTGCCTGGTGCAAGCTCTCGGTACATGGTGAAGTCTTTCGTTGCTTGCGCAGCGGCTATGCTGAAGCGATCGACTAAATCCGCCCGCACCGCTTCTCCCTTAAACAATAAGGTGAAATCGATATGGGCAATGCGATCCCTGGTTGCTTGTGGCAACTGCGCTATCTGCGAAAGCCTATCTGGCTTTGCCACTACTGTTTGTTTCAGACCATCATTTGTCATGCGTCTTGTTTATCCAATTCAACCAGTTTCTTAAAACTCTGTTTATAGAGTAAGGACCGACATCGCGTAATCACATTGAATAGTGTCACTCAATGCTGCTCTTTATCCGCAATGACTTAGCAATCTCTACCGGTTGAAGCTGGACAGATGGCCATAACACACTGAATAGGCTTCAACCTAATTAATTTTATTAGGTATCATCCTATCACAAATTATTTTGTAGGGAAGACTAAGCGGCAACTTTTTGATCTGGATTGCAATTGCCGCTCAGGTATGGGCGTGAAGACACTGTTTCATGCCATTGCTGGTAGCCGCTATCAATGCGCTACCCGAACCAGTGGCACCACGATGTTACTGCTTTCAGACTTCCCTTTTTCCGAGTATGTGGACATCAGGGCTCGTTGCTCACTCTCCCGAATGCGCCTGGCAACTTCTGCCTGAGCTGGCAGCAATGGCAGCATCCCTTCAGCAATCGCGTCTGGGGCAGACTCTTGGCCACAGGACATCAAATGCTTCCATGGATCTTTAAGAAAGCGCTCGAACGTGATGCCAAATTCAATGATGCGGGCAGAGACGAAGATTTCGCC
>CAKZQF010000213.1 GCA_937139475.1 uncultured Gammaproteobacteria bacterium
ATTCGAACCCTCGATGGGAGTTAAAGCCCATACTCCCTTAGCAGGGGAGCTCCTTCGGCCTCTCGGACACCTCTCCGGTATGCGGCGTATAATACTGGCTCGAGAAAATAAGTCAAACAGTTTTTTGTTGTTTTCTTTTTACGTGAGGCCTTTTTAAACAACTCGCTCAATAAAGGGTCGATACTCCTGTGCGACTGTATTAAAAAACAACAGGGCCACATAAAAAACACCAAATTACGCCAAGCAACTTTTCGCTTACACTAATTAAAATTTGCTATAACAGCGTTAGTCTTCCCGATAATAAGCTCGTCTCTTTGGCAATCTTGCATCTTGTTGTTATTTATTGTCTCTATTAGCACAACAAATTTGTCTATTAATAATATTGCGACAATGACGACCATTGCTCTTAGCTGTGCCTAATGATGTTTATCGTGCGGGGTTGGGGGAAAGACATAAAAGCCAAAATTTCGGCCACAAACAAAAAGAGCACCCTATCTGGATGCTCTAATCTACTACCTACAAAAATTATTCGCTATCTTCAGCCGGCGACTTTTCTTGTTGGATGCGCTGATAAATCTCTTCGCGATGTACTGCTACTTCTTTTGGTGCGTTAACACCGATTCGTACTTGATTACCTTTAACACCCAGTACAGTGACTGTAACTTCATCACCAACCATCAGTGTTTCGCCGACACGACGAGTTAAAATTAACATAGTTTACTCCGTAACTAATAAAATCCGATTGACCCCGGTTTAAAAAACAGCGAATTATACCTCAGTCGCCTAACTAAATTATATAACTAGATTTAATTATCTGGCGGATTATTTGCTGTTTTTTTATTATAGTGCCGATTCAGCTACCATATTAATGATATTTGTTAATTTATAACGAAAAAATGCCAGCTAAACGCTGGCATTTTTAGAAAACTTAAATATGGCTTATGATTTAAAGCTTATCAGCCAACCAACCAGCAACGCTATCGAGTGCCCCCGGTAATGCGCTAACATCACTACCACCAGCCATTGCCATATCAGGGCGACCACCACCTTTACCACCAACTTGTGTAGCAACCATGTTCACGAGCTCACCGGCTTTTACCTTACCAACTAAATCTTTAGTTACCCCGGCGACGAGGCTAACTTTTTGGCCATCGGCTAATCCAACAACCACAATACCGCTACCAAGCTTGTTTTTGAGCTCATCAACAGTTCCTCTTAAGCTCTTGGCATCGATTCCGTCAAGTTGTGCAACTAATACTTTAACACCAGCAATCTCAATCGCTTGGTCGATTAGGTTAGCACCTTTTTGACTCGCGATTTGCGCTTTTAATTCATTAAGTTGCTTCTCTAACTGTCGGTTCTTCTCAACCACCTGCTGGGTTTTTTCAACAAGGTTAGATGAATCGCCTTTTAAAACGTTTGCCGCGGTAGCAACTTTATTTTCAAGCTGTTGAACGAATTCAATCGCTGTAGAACCTGTTACAGCTTCTAAACGACGGACACCTGCGGCAATACCACCTTCAGATGTGATCTTAAACAAGCCGATATCACCGGTATTGGTGGCGTGAGTACCGCCACACAATTCAACTGATAAGTTGCCCATACTTACAACGCGAACATCGTTATCATACTTCTCACCGAATAAGGCCATTGCGCCAGCAGATTTAGCCTGCTCAAGATCCATTACTTTAGTTTCTACAGGAACATTCAAGCGGATATGAGCGTTAACCATACGTTCTACTTCACTAATCTGGTCAGCCGTTAGTGCTTCGAAATGAGAGAAATCAAAACGTAATTTGTCAGGCTCTACTAAAGAGCCTTTTTGTGTTACATGTTCACCAAGTTCTCTGCGTAAAATAGCGTGTAGAATATGGGTAACAGAGTGGTTTAAAGCGATATCGCTGCGGCGTTGATGCTCAATTTCACCACTAGCCACATCATTTAACTTAATTTCACCTGAGACAACCACGCCATGATGGGCAAACACGGCACCAATCTTTGTCGTATTAGTTACGTTAAAGACACCGTTTTCTGTTGTAATAGTACCAGTATCGCCAACCTGACCACCTGACTCGGCATAGAACGCTGAGCTCGCCAAGACAACGATTGCTTCTTGGTCTGCTGTTATGCTCTGTTGCTCTTGCCCTTCTACCAACAAGGTGGTAACGCTAGATTTAGCACTTTGTTCACCGTAGCCAACAAACTCTGTTTCACCATCTAATTTTACGGCGTCGTTATAATCAATAGCAAAACTACTCGACTGTTGAGCACGCTTGCGCTGTTCAGCCATGGCTAGTTCAAAACCCTCTTGGTCAATTTCCAAATTACGTTCACGGGCGATATCAGCGGTCAAATCAGCCGGAAATCCATAGGTGTCATATAGTTTGAATACTAATTCACCATCGATCACGCTGCCAGAAAGCTTGGCCAGTGCCTCATCAAGAATCAATAGTCCGCGATCTAATGTGCGAGCAAACTGCTCTTCTTCAGCCTTGAGCATTTTAACAATAATAGCTTCGTTTTTTTGTAGCTCTGGATAGGCCTGGCCCATTTGTACAATCAGTTCATCTAGCAACTTATAGAAAAACAAACCTTTGGCACCCAGGCTATTACCGTGGCGTACAGCACGGCGAATAATCCGGCGTAATACATAACCGCGCCCCTCGTTTGAAGGCATAACGCCATCAGCAATTAAGAACGCACAAGAACGAATGTGGTCAGCTATCACTCGCAATGACTTGTTGTTCAAGTCTTCGGTACCGATAATGTTGGCAGCGGATTTAATTAGCCCTTGGAAAATATCAATTTCATAGTTTGAGTGAACACCTTGCATGATAGCTGCAATACGCTCAAGCCCCATACCAGTATCAACCGATGGCTTCGGTAAGTCTTCCATCGTGCCGTCGCTTTGACGGTTATATTGCATGAATACAAGGTTCCAGATCTCAATATAACGGTCGCCATCTTCTTCAGGCGTTCCAGGAGGGCCACCAGCAACATCTTCACCGTGATCATAGAAGATCTCAGTACAAGGACCACATGGCCCGGTATCTCCCATCGACCAAAAGTTATCTTTGGCACCGATACGTGACAAGCATTCAGGGTTAACGCCAATTTCATTAAGCCAAATCTCTTCAGCTTCTCTATCTTCTTCAAAAACAGTTACCCAAAGCTTTTCTTTAGGTAGTTTTAACTCGACAGTTAAAAAGTGCCATGCGAATTGGATTGCTTCACGCTTAAAATAGTCACCAAAGCTGAAATTACCTAACATCTCAAAGAACGTATGATGACGCGCTGTGTAGCCAACATTTTCTAAATCATTATGTTTACCGCCTGCACGAACGCAGCGTTGCGATGAAGTGGCGCGATTATATGCGCGCTTGTCGCTACCAAGAAACACATCTTTAAAGGGAACCATGCCAGCATTAGTAAATAATAATGTAGCGTCGTTGCCAGGTATTAATGAACTGCTGTCGACAACCTTATGTTGTTGGTTCTGGTAATAAGCTAAAAATGCGCTGCGTATCTCGGCGGTTGTCATATGCATAGGTTTTTCCTAGATCTAGAATTTTGTACGAAAATATCGCGTAGTATACGTGTTCAGGGGGGGATTGAGCTAGTCATTGGCTCAAAAATCTGCGTTTTTTATCTAAATTGCCAGTCTAATCGATATTCTCTCGCCATTGCTGGTAGGCCTAATTGATTTGCTCTGAGCTAAACCCTTTATGCTAAAAATAACGATAAGTCTCGGTTCGGCTATTATAATCATTCAAATCATCACCCTTGGCATACTTACAAAAGGCAACAGAGGCTTATACCAATTGCACAAATTAACTGATCATTTTTCATGTGCTAAACGAATGATAGCTACGTTATTTATTTTCTATGTAGAATAACTACATACGTAAATAAATGCCTTGCTCTAATCCGTTTATCAACACTACAAAATAGGCCATTTTATTAATGCAATTGGTATTAGCTCGAAGCAATCAATTTTTTACTGAAAAACGCTAAAGCAATAAGGTGCTCAGGTATGTCCTGCGCTTGCAAAAGAACGGTTACCTTGAATTGCCCATAACCTTAGCTGGATTTTGTTCGCACCATCATTTCGGCATAACGAGTGGTAGATTAGTAGTCGTTATCAATAAAATATTGAACAACTTCGTCGATTAGGCTTATTGGAAAGTCTTTTTATATGAGCTTTTGAGCCAACTCATGCGGGGTGTGAACACGAAAAGATAGCAGCCGAATAGCTGCTATCCCTTTATGCGGTAATGACATTTAACTAGAAATATCTTACTACCTTATTTTTCAGTTTCTGCTAATGGCTCTTCGTCAGGCTGGTCTGTTGGCTTAATTAACAGTGCATCACGCAGTATCCCTTCGATTTCACCCGTGATTTCTGGGTTATCCTTCAAGAAGTTAATGCTATTCGCTTTACCTTGACCAATTTTGCTTCCTTTGTAGCTATACCAAGCACCGGCTTTCTCAACTAATTTCTCTTTAACACCCCAATCAATTAGTTCGCCGTATTTAGATGTACCTTCTCCATAGAGGATCTGGAATTCGGCTTGCTTAAATGGAGGAGAAACTTTATTTTTAACGACCTTAACTCGTGTTTCGTTACCAACGATTTCATCACCATTTTTCACCGCACCAATACGGCGAATATCTAAGCGAACAGAAGCGTAAAACTTTAATGCATTACCACCTGTAGTTGTTTCTGGGTTACCAAACATCACACCAATTTTCATACGGATTTGGTTGATGAAGATACATAACGTGTTTGAGCGTTTGATGTTAGCCGTTAATTTACGCAATGCCTGTGACATTAAACGTGCTTGTAGACCCATATGCGAGTCTCCCATATCCCCCTCAATCTCAGCCTTAGGTGTAAGTGCCGCCACAGAATCGACAATGATTACATCAACGGCGCCAGATCGCGTTAGCATATCAACGATTTCTAGTGCTTGTTCACCGGTATCTGGTTGCGATACCAATAACTGGTCAATATCAACACCAAGCTTAGTTGCATAGATTGGGTCAAGTGCATGCTCAGCATCAACAAAGGCACATACCTTACCGCTCTTTTGTGCTTCTGCAATAACTTGTAATGTCAGGGTTGTTTTACCTGAAGATTCTGGTCCATAGATTTCAACAATACGCCCCATTGGCAGACCGCCTATTCCTAGGGCAATATCCAGGCCTAATGAACCAGTAGAAACTGATTCAATGTCCAACGCACGAGCTTCACCAAGGCGCATAATTGAGCCTTTACCAAATTGTTTTTCTATTTGACCTAATGCCGCGTCTAATGCTTTTGACTTGTTCGTGTCCATGAGTGCTCCAATGCAAACCAATGAGATAATTTATGCAACAAGTATACTGTATAGTCATACAGTATCAAGATTAATTTTAATTTTTTTTTGATAATAGCGCTTAAAGCCTTGCCAAGCATGATTATTAAAGATCAGGCGCTTCACGTTTGCCACACAATAACGTATCCTTATCCAGTATTTTTTACTGGAACTAATGTACCTTATTATGGAAACGCCTAAGCTAACTGCAGAGAACGCCGCGTCGCATACGCCGATGATGCAGCAATACCTTAAAATAAAAAATGATCACCCACAAATATTACTGTTTTACCGGATGGGTGATTTCTATGAACTATTTTATAGTGACGCCAAACGCGCCTCGCAATTGCTTGATATTTCCTTAACTGCTCGCGGTAAAAGTGGCGGCAATGCCATTCCCATGGCGGGAATCCCATACCACGCGGCAGATAACTATTTAGCAAAACTGGTAAATATGGGCGAGTCCGTAGCGATATGCGAGCAAGTGGGCGATCCTGCAACAAGTAAAGGGCCAGTTGCGCGTGAGGTTGTGCGCATTGTAACGCCCGGCACCATCACTGATGAGGCATTACTTAGTGACAGGAAAGATAATATTGTCGCCTGTGTCTATGAACATAAATCCACTTTTGGCTTTGCCACACTAGATGTAGCCAGCGGTGAATTTAATGTCAGCGAACTCACCACGATAGAGGAGTTTGAGTCTGAGTTACATCGCACCAATCCAGCCGAAATCCTATATCAAGAGCAATGGGAAAACCTTGATTTGCTTGGCAAAAGAAGTGGGCTACGCGCCTGCCCGCCTTGGGACTTTGAGCTAGTCACAGCATTGGAATTACTTAATCGACAATTTAAAACAGACTCGCTACAAGGTTTTGGGGTTGAGTCAGCAAAAATTGCGTTAGTTGCTGCTGGCTGTTTAATGCAATACGTAAACGATACCCAACGTGTTGCGCTTCCCCAGATTAGACAGATTAAGCTAACTAACCAGCACAATTGTATTATTCTAGACGCTGCAACGCGTCGCAATCTTGAACTGACGCAAAACATTAGTGGTGGTTGGGACAATACCTTGATGGCGGTACTTGATAAAACAGCCACCGCCATGGGCTCTCGATTATTACAGCGTTGGATTCATCAACCATCAAGAGATCATCACCTGATCGGGCACCGTCATAAAGCCATTGCTTCCTTTATTGAACAACAAAATATTGAGCCACTTCACGACCTATTGAAATCAGTAGGCGACATCGAACGAGTGTTGGGGCGTATCGCATTACGCTCCGCTCGCCCCAGAGATTTTGCTAAGCTGCGCAACACACTGGCATTATTACCAAGTTGCCAAAAATTGCTAGAAGAAAACCAACAATGTGAACGCCTTGTTCAGTTGGCAAAGGAAGTGAGCCAGTTCCCTGAGCTGCACCACCTACTTGCTAGCGCGGTAGTCGAAAACCCGCCAACATTAATTCGTGATGGTGGTGTTATTGCCACCGGCTTTAATGAAGAACTCGACCAATGGCGAGAGCTCAGTAAAGGGGCGACAGATTACCTTGAACAACTTGAGATTAGGGAACGTGAAGCTACCGGGCTATCATCACTAAAAGTCGGGTATAATCGGGTTCACGGTTATTATATTGAGATAAGTAAAGGGCAAGCAGCCGATGCCCCCGATAGTTATATCAGGCGTCAAACGTTGAAGAACAACGAGCGCTTTATCATTCCTGAGCTTAAAGAACACGAAGACAGAGTATTATCTAGCCAAGGCAAGGCGTTAGCACTTGAAAAGCAGCTTTATGAACAGCTCTTTGACGAACTCATGCCACAATTAGGCCAATTACAGCGATGTTCAGGCGCATTAGCACAATTGGATGTACTCAGTAATTTTGCGCAGTGTGCTGAAGAGTTTGATTACCATGCGCCAAGTTTCCATCAAGGTATCGGGATTGAGCTAGAGCAAGCACGACACCCCGTTGTCGAACAGGTCATGTCAGATCCCTTTATTGCTAACCCCGTAAAACTACACTCAGATCGTCAGATGTTAGTGATAACGGGTCCGAATATGGGGGGTAAATCTACCTACATGAGACAAACGGCCTTGATTGTTCTTATGGCTCATATCGGTAGTTATGTTCCGGCGCAGCGTGCCCACATCGGCAACATTGACCGAATCTTTACACGTATTGGCGCGTCCGATGATTTGGCCAGTGGACGTTCGACCTTTATGGTGGAAATGACAGAAACTGCCAACATACTGCATAATTCAAGCGAACACAGCTTAGTATTAATGGACGAAATTGGTCGCGGAACAAGCACATTTGATGGGCTATCACTGGCCTGGGCAAGTGCACATTACCTCGCGACCCAAACCAAATCATTAACCTTGTTCGCCACTCACTATTTTGAGCTAACTCAGTTATCCCAGCAATTACCTCACCTGATCAATGTCCACCTTGATGCGATAGAGCATGAGGATACAATCGCCTTTTTACACCATGTTGAAGAAGGGGCTGCTAACAAAAGCTATGGTATTCAGGTCGCTCAACTGGCCGGGATCCCTAAAGTCGTCACCCAAATAGCAAAGGCAAAATTAGCAGAATTAGAGATAATGGGCCAAAGTAAATCAGGTGAACCAGTGCCGCTTCCTACAATTATTGAACACTCTCCCAATGAAACAACAATCGATCAATTAAAAGCACTTGATCCAGATGAGTTAAGTCCTAAACAGGCATTGGAATTAATTTATCAGATGAAAAAGCAATTAGTATAGAGACCAAAAAAAAGGACCTTTAATAAGGTCCTTTTTTATTACTTATTAGACATTAGTGTCCGGCAGGAAATAGTGTCTCGATAGAAAGCCCTTGGCTTTTTAGAATATCCTGCATTCGTTTCAATGCTTCAACTTGAATCTGGCGAACACGCTCACGGGTTAAGCCAATTTCACGACCAACCACTTCAAGCGTCGATGGCTCATGGCCCAACAAACCAAAGCGACGAGCTAACACTTCTCTTTGCTTGGTATTTAATTCATTTAGCCAACGTACCAGGCTATTGTTGATATCTTCATTCATGTTAGTTACTTCAGGTGCATAATGATCACCAGCAGCAATCACTTCCAGCAGGCCTTTTTCGTTGCTGCCACTAATCGGATTATCAACAGAATTAATTTTTTCATTTAACTTTAAGATTTTGCTTACGTCTCCAACCGGCTTATCCAGCTTGTCCGCGATATCTTCAGCAGTTGGTTCATGATCCAACTCTTGTGCTAATTCACGTGCAGCTCTCAGGTAGATATTAAGCTCTTTAACCACATGAATCGGTAAACGAATGGTTCGTGTTTGATTCATAATGGCGCGTTCAATGGTTTGTCGAATCCACCATGTTGCGTAAGTAGAAAAACGAAAACCACGTTCAGGGTCGAACTTTTCAACCGCTCGAATGAGTCCAAGATTGCCCTCTTCGATAAGGTCAAGTAGTGCTAAACCACGGTTAAGGTAGCGGCGTGAAATTTTTACCACCAAGCGCAGGTTACTTTCGATCATACGACGACGGGCAGCCATGTCACCACGAAGCGCTAACCTTGAGTAATAAACTTCTTCTTCTGCAGTTAATAGAGGCGAAAAGCCGATTTCACTTAAATAGATTTGTGTTGCATCCAAGTTTAATGACTTTTCAGGTTCAACAACATTTGAATTTGTTTGATTTGTAGTAGCTTTGCGTACCATAATATTCTTCCTTAGTAATCTCCAGTATAAACTGTGATTAAATCCTTAACTGGTAAGTTATCGTTTAGGAAGGTAATTGGCCGGATTAACAGATTTTCCTCGGAAGCGTATTTCAAAATGGAGTTGTACAGTTTTAGACTCTGTATTACCCATCTTGGCAATTAGCTGCCCTTGTCTTACCTGCTGTTTTTCTTTAACAAACAATCGTTCGTTATGAGCGTAAGCGCTTAAAAAATCGTCGTTATGTTTAATTATAATTAAATTTCCATAACCTTTCAGTGCGCTGCCTGCATAAACCACTTTGCCTGCGGCGGAAGCAATAATATTACTTCCTTTCAATCCAGCTATATCTATCCCTTTATTCCCCTGCGATGTTGCAGAGTACACCGATACTACGCGCCCTTTAGCTGGCCAAATCCATTTTGCGATTTTTTTAGCTGTGCCACCGTTTAGTGAAACCCGATTACTTTTAGGACTTGATTTCTCAGCGGAGCGCTTTGGCTTAGTTACAGTTTTAGAATACTTGGCTTTATTTTTAGGATCAAGCTTTTTATGCCATTTTTTTGACACCGAGGATTTATTGACTACTTTGTTAGGCGGCGTTTTTTTAGAAAGGTTTAGCCACATGCCTGGATAAATAGTAAATGGTTTTTTAATATTGTTGTTTTGTGCCAACAACTTATGAGACATACCTGCGGAAAACGCTATAGAAAATAACGTATCTCCACGTTTCACCTTATAACGTGCCCCGTCAATTTTTGGCCTTTCATATGTTTTTGACGCATTAGATATAGAGGAAACGGGCGCAGGCCCTGATGGTGAAGCGCAGTTCGTCAAAAAAGCGACAATAATCGAAATTTTGAGTAAGGTGAACCACGCAGACTTATTCATAGGTTAATTACTTATAAACAAAAAACAATAGCGCAATGATCGCGACGACAGCCCAACCGAGACCATCAACCCAATTGCGTAGTTTCGCTTCCATTTCACTACCGCCCCATTTCATCAGGCCAGCAACTAAAAAGAATCGCATGCCCCGACCAATAAATGAAACGATCATAAATGGCAGAAATAACATCCCCATCATCCCGGCGGTGATGGTAAAGACTTTATATGGAACAGGTGTGAAGCTAGCAATAAAGATTACCCAAATACCATATTCCGTAAACCAGGATTGCGCTGTATCTAATTTACTTTGATAGCCAACAGATTCAACTAAGGGGATGACAACGCTATCGTACATAGCATAGCCGAGGTAATAACCGACAGCGCCGCCAATGACAGAAAAAGCTGTCGCATTAAAAGCGTAATACCAAGCTCGATGGGGTTTAGCCAGCGACATTGGCGCTAGCATTACGTCAACGGGGACAGGAAAAAATACTGATTCTGCAAAACTCATTAAACCAAGGTAATAGGCAGCAAACTTATGACGGGCAACACGCATAGCCCAATCATATAAAGGGGTAAAAATTTTCAACAAAGCTCTCCAGCTAATAAAGGTACAAATTTAACGGCTTCGACAGTTTCTTTTATAAATCGTTCGCCTTGTCGCGTAATAAGCAGCAGCACCTGTTCTTGGGTGCCAACTGGAATGATCATTTGACCACCATCTTTTAATTGCATTAGTAATTCAGTTGGAACCTCAGATGGCGCTGCAGTTACCATAATGGCATCAAAAGGCGCTTTAGCCTGCCATCCTTGCCAACCGTCACCGTGTTTCATCGCCACGTTATGAAGATCCATTAGTCTTAACTTACGTTTAGCCTGACGTTGCAACGCTTTAATGCGCTCCACTGTATATACCTTTTCAACTAGTTGCGCCAAAATAGCACACTGATAGCCCGATCCCGTACCAATTTCCAGGACATTACTAAGGGGTCCTTTGGACAGTAATATCTGGGTCATCTTTGCCACGATATAGGGCTGTGAAATAGTTTGACCATGCCCTATTGGCAATGCAGTATTTTCATAAGCTTTATACTCAAGTGCTTGGTCGATAAATAGTTCCCGGGGCGTAGCGGCAATTGCATTGAGTACCGCTTGAGAAGTGATGCCTTCATTCATCAAGCGCCTGGCTAGCCGCTGCCCTTGCATGCTGGCTTTATTTTTAGCTATCATATTTTATCTGCCCAACGGGTCAATTTTTCGAGATGCTGATGTGCCGTTAGATCAACGGTTAATGGTGTAATAGAGACATAACCTGTTGCAATGGCATGAAAGTCAGTACCTTTACCAGCATCATCTTCCTTTGCTAAAGGGCCAACCCAATAGATATCACGCCCTCCGGGATCTTGTGTTTTAACCATTGAAGTGGCACGGTGGCGAGCACCTAAACGAGTCACTTTAACCCCTTTAATTTGCTCTAGCGGTAGGTCAGGCACATTGACATTTAAGATTTGATTTGCCGGTAACGGGCATTGCTTCAAATGGCTGACAATAATACTTGCATAATGGCCAGCGCTTTCATAATGTTTCAACTCTTTTCCTGCCAGAGACAAGGCTACTGAAGGCAAGCCCATATAACGACCTTCCATCGCGGCCGCAACCGTGCCGGAATAGATCACATCATCACCAAGGTTAGCACCAGCATTAATACCTGTAACCACCAATTGTGGATCATTCTCCAGCAACATATTAATCGCCAGATGAACACAATCTGTTGGGGTGCCATTAACAGAAATAAAGCCATTATCCATTCTTGTTGTACGTAATGGGTTTTGCAATGTTAGTGAGCTACTGGCAGCACTACAATTTCTATCTGGCGCAACGACTGTCAGCTGATTGTTTTGATTGAGTAATGCTTTGTGCAATGCCTCTATACCCGGGGCGTGTACCCCATCATCATTGCTAATTAATATATTCACTCATTATCCCTTTTAAATGTATAACTGCTCACATCGCTAATTTTAGCAATTTCACGCATGACGCTTGTTGCATAACTTCCAGCTGGCAAAGTGAACGAAATATTCAGTCCAGCATCGTCAAAATGCCATTCCATATCAGTTGGCATCAATAATAGCGCACGGCGTTCATGTTTTAAACCATGCTTGGTTAACCCGCTTAACAGCGATTGATGCTGTTCCACAATAGAAGACTCAAAGGCAAGCGCATCACTATGTACTTTCTCCCCTTTACCAATCATTGGTCCGCTGAGCACAATATCATGCGTTGCAAAACGATTAACTATCTCCTCGTCAATCGATTCGGGGGTAAATCCAGCTTTGCTGCCATTCAAAATAAAGGCATCCCCAGGGATTGGCTTCAAGTGCAGGCTTTGTTCAATACGGGCACTTACCACGTCATTGAATACTAAAGAGCGGGCAGCAGAAAGATAGATTGAACGCTTATCACGGTTTTTCACCTTTTTTCCAGCAAACAATTCCTTGGCGGCATCGATATTCTGCCCGTTATGACCAAAGCGTTGCTCGCCGAAATAATTAGGAACACCAAGCTTTGCAATATCAATTAAACGCTTGTTAATATGCTCATCTTTTTCTAGGCCGCGAATCACTAACTTGAATTGATTGGCCTTAAGGGCACCACGCCGTAACTTTTTACTATTTCGCTGAGCGCTAATCACCCGTAACTGTTCTGTTTCTAACAGAGCCAATTGTGGAGAAGAAACCCCAGGTAGCTGCACACTGAATGTTTGTCTAGTTATGCCATGGCGGTCTTTTAAACCGGCGTAACTAACGTCACGAACCGCTACATTGGCCCAAATGGCAATCATTTTTGCCACTGCTGCTGTGTTGAGACCTCTCTTTTCGATCAGTAAGAAAAGATGTTCACCTTGGCCATCTGGTCCATAGCCCAACTCTTCGGTGACACAAAAGTCACTTTCATAGGCTTTTATGCGGCCTTGTTGTACTGGTTCACCATGTAAGTATTGCCATTGAGGGATTGACACTAAGCCCCCTCCAGCGCTGTTAACAGAACCACAGCGTGTGTCGAAATACCTTCCTTTCGCCCGACATAACCAAGCTTTTCCGTCGTCGTTGCTTTGACGTTAACTTGTGATAATTGACAATCTAAATCGTTGGCAATAATTTCCCTCATTGCTTGAATATGCGGCGCCATCTTTGGTGCCTGTGCAACAATCGTTAAATCTAAATTTCCAACCTTATAGCCCTTTTCAACTATAAGCGACCAAACATGGCGCAATAGAATTCGAGAATCTACACCACTGTATTGTGCATCGGTATCAGGAAAGTGATGGCCAATGTCTCCCATCGCACAAGCACCTAAAAGCGCATCACACAATGCGTGTAGGGCAACATCTCCATCAGAATGGGCTATTAAGCCGACTTCATGTTCAATTTTAACCCCAGCAATTGTAACGGGTCCTGGACCACCAAACTTATGTACGTCAAAACCATGACCAATGCGAATCATAAACTATCTCCCGGAATACGCTGCTGTTGTTCTAAAAATAATTTGGCCAGTTGTAAATCTTCTGGACGGGTAACCTTAATGTTATCACTACGCCCCACTACTAATTTCACTTGATGCTGTGCCCACTCCATCGCAGAAGCCTCATCTGTAATGGATTGCTTTTCGGCTAACGCTAAGCGCAAGGTCGTTCTAAGTAGGGCTAAATCAAACAATTGGGGTGTTAGCGCATGAAATAGTTTTGCACGTTCAACGGTATGCTCAATGGTATTATTATCTTTAGCTCGCTTCATGGTATCGCGCACTTCACTCGCTAAAATAGCGCCGCAATCAGGCTGTTGCGCTGCGAGTAATTTATTTAAATCATCTGTACACAAACAAGGCCTAGCGGCATCGTGCACTAATACCCTGCCATTTTGAGGTAGTGCATCAAGACCATTGAGTACCGAATCAGCACGTTCCTCACCACCGACAACAATCCGTATTTTGTCGTGTTTCGCAACAGCTAGCGTCTCAAACCATTGGTCGTGCTCACTTAGCACAACAATAACTTGCTCAACTTGCGGATGTTTCAGCAGCGGCGCTAAAGAATAATGAATAATGGGAAAGTCATTAATGGTTAGATATTGTTTTGGGATTTCGCTTCCCATTCGTTTGCCAATTCCGGCAGCAGGGACAACGGCATATAAAGGATTTACAGACAATGGATTCTCTTTCTTACTCAATAACTAAAGTCAGTTTGGCTAGAATTACTCGACGATACGATAAAAGTCTTCGTCACTCTTGATTAAGCCCAATTGATTACGGGCACGCTCTTCAATTGCATCCAGCCCGTTTTTTAAATCAGCGATTTCTTTATATTGCAGTTGGTTTTTATTGGCTAAGTTTTGATTTGCCAATGTTTGTACCACAATATCTTCTTTAAGTTGCAAATAATCAGGCCAACTATTTTTTCCAGTCCACAGTCGTTGCTGAAGCAATACCAGTAACACAACGAGGATTGCACTAAACCATTTCATAATTTGCTCTCAAATTAAAACTCAAAGACGCTAAGTAATCACCATTCTATCAGGCAAATAAATTTATGTAAGCCAAAAGCTCTGTTAATATAAACAGGATATTTATTACTACCAGCATTTAGGACAATTTAGCAATGAACGATAATGACTCTGTATTAGTTTTCTCAACCGATAGCGGCAGAATAAAACCTGAGAAAGAGCAACCAGCATTACCTCAGGGTGATGGTATTGTCCGCCTCAAACGGGAAACCAAAGGCCGCAAAGGTAAAGGTGTTGTTACAGTCAATGGACTACTGGTAGATGAGAAAACACTAAAAGCGCTTGGCAAAGACCTTAAAAAGCTTTGTGGTTGCGGTGGTGCCGTCAAAAATGGCATTATAGAAATTCAGGGAGATCAACGCGATATCATAAAGTCATTCCTTGAGAAAAAAGGCTTTGTGGTAAAGTTATCCGGTGGTTAATTACTAGGAATCATATATCCGATGGACAGTTTGAAGAATCACTTGCTTATTGCTATGCCATGCCTTGATGACCCTTACTTTAAACGGGGCGTTGTTTACATTTGTGAGCATGACGATGAAGGTGCCATGGGGTTGATTATCAATCAACCAATTTCACAACTGAGCGTCAAACAGCTGCTTACCAAGCTAAAAATGCCAAATGATGATAGTAACAATTCATTAAACAAGCAGGTATTCAATGGCGGTCCAATGAACCAAGAGCGTGGTTTTGTGCTCCACTCCCCGCAAACATCATGGCCAAGCAGTGCCCTGCTAGGTCCAGAAATAATGCTCACGACCTCCAAGGATATCTTACAGGTATTAGGCACCCAGCAAGCACCTAGTAATTATTTAATTTCATTAGGCTATGCAGGTTGGTCCGCAGGTCAGCTGGAGCAGGAACTATTGGATAACTCTTGGTTAACCCTGGAAGCAGATCCCCAGATTTTATTTAATACGCCAGTTCAAGACCGCTGGGAGAAAGCAACCAAGCAGTTAGGGTTTGATATTTGGCAGCTAACTTCACAAACTGGCCATAGTTAGAGTTTTAGAGAGTTTTCATGAGTTGTATTATTGCCTTTGATTACGGCGTCAAGAGTATTGGCGTAGCCGTAGGGCAGCAAATTACATGCACAGCTAGTCCACTAGCAGCAATAAAAGCTGACAATGGCGTCCCTAATTGGGATACCCTGGAAGCCTTATTTAAAGAATGGCAACCGTCACAAGTTATTGTCGGGTTCCCTACCAACATGGATGGTACGGATCAGCCAATTACTGCCAGAGCACGCAAGTTTTCGCGACGTTTGCATGCCAAGTTTAAGATCCCTACACAGGGACATGACGAGCGTTTAACAACAGTTGCAGCTAAAGAAAAACTATTCGAATTAGGTGGTTATAAGAAGCTTACCAAAGGGAAGATTGATAGTGTTTCAGCGGTATTAATCTTAGAGAGTTGGTTTGAGCAAAGCTACTCCGAGTAACGATAAAGCCTAATTGAAAAGCACAATTAGGCTAAATTATCTTGCTTGCTAGTCTAGGTCTAATGTTACATCACTTAACAATCCAGCCCCTAAATCTTGGCCGCCCTTAAGCTTAATCATTAGGCGCAGATCATTTGGTGAATCGGCATGATGCAACGCATCTGCGTAGCTAATCTGCTGCTCTTGGTATAAATCAAACAGCGCCTGGTCAAATGTTTTCATTCCCAATTCATTGGACTTGGCCATCGTTTCTTTTAGCGAATGAAGCTCACCTTTAGCGATAATGTCTGAAACACGCGCCGAGTTAAGTAAAACCTCAATGACTGCGCGGCGCCCTTTACCGTTTTTAGTCGGCACCAATTGTTGCGCCACAATGCCGCGCAAGTTCAACGACAAGTCAAATAACAACTGTTGATGTTTCTCTTTTGGTACCAAGTGCATAATACGCTCTAAGGCTTGGTTTGCATTATTGGCATGCAATGTTGCAACACACAGATGACCCGTTTCAGCAAACGTCAGTGCATATTCCATTGTTGCCCTAGAGCGAATTTCACCGAGCAATACGACATCAGGAGCTTGGCGTAATGCCGACTTTAAACCCGCTTCAAAGGATTCGGTATCAACCCCTACTTCTCGCTGGTTTACAATACTTTTACGATGCTCATGGACAAACTCAATCGGATCTTCCACCGTTAAGATGTGTCCTTTTGAATGTCGGTTACGATGTCCTATCATTGCCGCAAGCGATGTCGACTTACCCGTACCCGTAGCGCCAACCATGATGACCAAGCCACGCTTGCTCATGATCACGTCCTTTAGTACTGATGGTAGCTTTAAGTCTTCCATTTCAGGAATATCAGTTTCAATACGTCGGGCAACCAGCCCGGGCATACCCCGTTGCCAAAAGGCACTGATACGAAAGCGGCCAACATCGTCGATAGCCAATGCATAGTTACACTCGCGTGTTTCCTCAAATTCCGCGCGTTGGCGGGCGTTCATTGCGCCTAATACAATATCGGCTGATTCTTCAGGCGAAATGATATCTTCAGCAATAGGCATAATTTCCCCACGCGCTTTAATGCTTGGCTTGGCGTTGGGTGAAATAAAGAGGTCTGAACCCTCCTGCTCTTTGAGGGTCACTAAGTAATTTTCAATTTTCATATCTGTCCTACATGCTCATCTTGCCAGAGCCTTTAGCCATGGCATCTTCACGAGTGATCTCACCACTATTCATCAGGTTACTAAGAGATTGATCTAGTGTTTGCATACCAAATGCCATCCCCGTTTGAATAGCCGAGTACATTTGAGCAACTTTTGCTTCACGAATTAGGTTTCGAATAGCCGGTGTGCCTACCATAATCTCGTGTGCTGCAACACGGCCTCCTCCGAGCTTCTTGACCAGTGTCTGTGAGATAACAGCTTCAAGAGACTCAGATAGCATAGTACGAACCATATCTTTCTCTGATGCCGGGAAAACATCAACAATACGATCGACGGTTTTTGATGCAGAAGTGGTATGTAGCGTACCAAATACTAAATGACCAGTTTCTGCAGCGGTAAGGGCTAGACGAATAGTTTCAAGGTCTCGCATCTCACCAACTAAAATAATATCCGGGTCTTCACGCAGTGCGCTGCGCAGCGCATTTTCAAAGCCATGCGTATCACGGTGCACTTCACGCTGATTCACCAAGCATTGTTTGTTCTTATGCACGAATTCGATTGGATCTTCAATCGTTAAAATATGTTCGCGGCGAGATTCATTAATGTAATCAATCATTGCAGCCAACGTGGTTGATTTACCTGAGCCCGTTGGTCCTGTAACCAAAACCAATCCACGGGGCTTTTCAGCAATCTTTCTAAAAATTTGCGGACAGTTTAACTGATCCATCGTCAGCACTTCACTTGGAATGGTACGAAATACCGCACCGGCGCCGCGGTTTTGAACAAAGGCATTAACCCTAAAGCGCGCCATGCCAGGAACTTCAAAAGAAAAATCACATTCTAAATGTTCTTCATAGTCTTTACGCTGTTTATCATCCATAATGTCGTACACAAGGCGGTGTACTTCTTTATGCTCAAGCGCTGGCACATTAAGTTTTCTAACTTCTCCGTCAACACGAATCATTGGGGGTACGCCAGCAGAAAGATGCAAATCGGATGCGTCATGCTTTACACTAAAGGCAAGTAATTCCGTAATATCCATAAAACTTTTCAACTCAATTTATTTAATGATTATGACTACCATAACAGAAAGACTAAAATCAGCAATTAGCAGCATACGATCTAATGAAAATAAAAATAACCGCCCTGCTAATAGTGTACAATTATTAGCCGTTACAAAGACTAAGCCTATTACAGACATCAAGGAAGCAGTTGATGCCGGACAACGGCATTTTGGCGAAAACTATGTTCAAGAAGGTGTTGAAAAAATACTGCATTTTAATAATCAGCACCTGACATGGCACTTTATCGGCCCATTGCAATCTAATAAATCAAAGTTGGTTAGCCAGCATTTCGATTGGGTTCATACCGTTGAACGAGAAAAAATCGCCAATCGCTTAAATGATCAACGCCCATTAGACAAACCGCCATTGAATGTTTGTGTACAAGTGAATATAAGTGGCGAAGAAAGTAAATCAGGCGTTGCCCCAAGGGATGCATTAGCACTTGCACAACACATTAATTCATTAGACAATTTAGTATTGCGAGGCTTAATGACCATTGGCAAACCCAGCGCAGATACCGCGCAGGTTGACGCTCAGTTTGCGAAAATGAACGAATTGTTTGGCTTATTACAAAATGAATTTCCCACTGTCGACACATTATCAATGGGGATGAGCGGCGATATTGATAGCGCTATCGCACATGGCTCAACAATGGTACGTATCGGTAGCGCCATTTTTGGTCAACGCTTGCCAAAACAAACTAACAACAGCGAAGTATAACTATGGAACAAAAGAAAATAGCATTTATTGGTGCTGGGAATATGTCTCGAAGCATTATTAATGGCTTAGTTGCACAACATTACCCAAGCATATTGATAAAAGCGGCCAACCCGAGTCAGGAAAAGCTTGATAAATTACATAGCGAACTTGGCGTCCTAACCACCAATAGCAATAATGAAGCAATCGATTGGGCAGACATTGTGGTGCTGGCTGTGAAACCTCATTTGATGGAGCAAGTCTGTCAATCAATCAAATGCGAGCATTTGCAGAGTAAGCTTTTTATCACCATCGCAGCGGGTATTACCAGCTCACGTTATAACGATTACTTTGGTCAGGACATTCGCTTAGTACGCTGCATGCCAAACACGCCCTCTTTACTCGGTTTGGGGATGACAGGAATATATGCAGCTAACAGTGTAACTCATGAAGACCGAGAAATTAGCAGCGATATTTTAAAGTCAGTTGGTGAAGTGATGTGGGTTGATGATGAAAGTCATATCGACACAGTAACGGCTTGTAGTGGCAGTTCACCAGCTTACTTCTTTTTGTTCATGGAATATATGCAGCAGAGCGCGATAAAAATGGGGCTAAGTGGTGAAGAGGCTCGCCAGCTTATTCAACAGTCAGCCTTAGGTGCTGCGCAAATGGTACGCCACAACAATCACCTAGAATTGTCTGAACTACGTAAACAAGTCACCTCAAAAGGTGGTACAACCCATGCGGCAATTGAGACATTTAAGGCAAATGACCTAGATAAAAGTGTCGATGAGGCAATGAAGAACGCGGTCGCTAGAGCGCAGCAAATGGCACAGCAATTTTAATTTTAAGGGATATTCATTGTAATGAATTCAATAACATTTTTAATCGATATTATTTTTAACACATTTTTGATGATTGTCATTTTACGAGTATGGCTACAATTTGCAAAAGCAGATTTTTATAATCCATTGAGCCAATTTATTGTTAAGGCAACTAATCCAATGTTGGTGCCTATGCGCCGACTGATCCCTGGCATGTTTGGCATTGATATGGCGGGAGTGGTGCTAGCGTTACTGGTGGCTTTCACCAAGTTTTGTGTAACAGCATTAGTTATCAATGGCGCGATTGATTTTGTCAGTATCGCGATCGTTAGTCCTTTGCTAGTGCTTAAAAAAGCAGGGGTATTACTATTCTGGATTCTACTGATTCGCGCAATTTTGAGTTGGGTCAGCCAAGGTGGACATCCAGTTGAATATGTTATGGCGCAGCTTACCGAGCCAATGCTTGCCCCTATACGCCGTATTTTACCAGCGATGGGTGGTCTCGATCTTTCAATGTTGGTCGTATTTATCGGTTTGAACTTTCTAAATATTCTGATTACCGATCTTATTGGACCTATCTGGTACGCACTTTAAATTACAGAACAAGGGAGTATTAACAATACTCCCTTATTCTACGCGCCCTTGAACAACATATAATTTTCATCCAAAGCTGAATAAATCCCAATATCGCGATATAATTATATAAAACCATTGAGGATATAATCATGCGCGCATTTTTAATTAACTTATCACTTAGTTTATTTGTTATTGCTAGCTGTTTCATAGCAAACTTTGGCCATGCTACTGAAGGTGGGCAATTTCAGCAATCAGGTCGCTTCCAAGTACACTACATGGCACTTTCAAGCACCTTCCTAACTCCACAAGTGGCCAAGACTTATCATATTAAGCGTTCACGTTATAACGCCTTCGTTAATATTTCGGTGTTAGATACACTTATTGATGGTAATCCATCAGTTAAGGCAAATATCACTGGAAAGGCAGTAAACTTGACTGGCAATACACGTCAACTTAAGTTCAAAGAAGTGATCGAAGGTGATGCAATCTACTATATTGCGGAACTACCTTTTCGCAATGATGAACAGTTTACCATTCTTGTATCATCGACTAACAGCGACGGCTTAAATAGTAAGATCAATTTCAAACAGCAATTTTACGCTGAGTAAAGCTGCCATTATAACGCAGTTAGCCTCCTCATTGTGTTAGCTGCTAGTACACATCAGTTTATTTAGCGACTGCGCTAAATCACCAACCCTAGGTCTATTTTTTATGACACAAATCGTACTCGCCACCGGTAATAAAGGTAAAGTTAGAGAACTGGGCAACATGCTTGCTCCACTAAATATTAGTGTTGTTCCACAAAGTGATTTTGATGTACCAGATGTTCCAGAAACTGGCACCACCTTCGTCGAAAATGCCATTATCAAAGCCCGTCATGCAGCCAAGCTAACCGGGTTACCTGCGATTGCAGATGATTCAGGCTTGGAAGTAGCGGCACTAGGCGGAGCGCCCGGTATTTATTCGGCGAGATATAGCGGTGAAGGGGCAACGGATCAATCCAACATCGATAAGTTATTACAAACAATGAGCGATATTCCCGATGGTAAGCGCCAAGCTCGCTTTGTTTGTGTGTTGGTTTATTTACAACATAGTGAAGATCCAACCCCTATCATCTGTCAGGGCTTTTGGGATGGTGAAATCACCTTTACACAAAGCGGTCGTGAAGGTTTTGGTTACGATCCAATCTTTATGGTTCCGTCACACCACCGCACCAGTGCCGAACTGAGCAAAGAAATTAAGAATAAATTAAGCCATCGTGGTCAAGCACTGCAAGCATTAATCCCGCAGTTAAAAGCAGCACTATAAATGAACCAAGCACTTCAAAAGCTCGCATTACCCCCATTAAGTTTGTATATCCATATTCCATGGTGTGTACAAAAATGCCCTTACTGTGACTTTAACTCTCATGCGTTAAAGAATGATATCCCGCATCAACAATATGTTGATGCGCTACTTGAGGACCTAACTAACGACTTGGCATTAGTACAAGGGCGAGTACTTCAATCAATTTTTATCGGTGGTGGCACTCCTTCATTATTAGACCCGGTGCAAATGAAACGCTTGCTTGATGGGGTCAAATCACTAGTCAGTTGCGCTCAGGACATCGAAATCACCATGGAAGCCAACCCGGGAACAGTTGAAAGTGGTCGCTTTGCCCAGTTTCAAAACGCCGGGGTTAACCGAATCTCGATTGGCGTTCAGTCATTCCAGCCAGACAAGCTAACTATCCTGGGGCGAATTCATGATTGTGATGAAGCGATCAACGCGGCTAAACAAGCCAATGAGCTAGGACTTCGCTCATACAACATCGATTTAATGCACTCGCTGCCAAAACAAAATGTTAACGATGCACTGGGGGATTTACATCAGGCAATCAAGCTCAGTCCTCCCCACCTAAGCTGGTATCAGTTAACCATTGAACCTAACACGCAGTTTCACTCTAAACCGCCAACTATCCCTGATGACGAAATACTTGCAGATATTTATGATGCTGGGCGTGAAGAACTGGCAAAGGCCGGCTATGTCCAGTATGAGATATCAGCGTTTGCCAAGCCAGGCAAACAATGCAGGCATAATCTTAACTATTGGCGCTTTGGTGATTATCTTGGTATCGGTTGCGGTGCGCATTCAAAAATCACCGAATTAAGTAGTAATAGCATTAAACGGGCGGCCAAAATTAAGCACCCTAAAGGCTATTTAAACTGTAACAACCAGTTTATATTTGAACAATGGAGCGCACAGCAAGAAGATCTGGCGTTAGAGTTTTTTATGAATCGCTTTCGGTTGGTCGAACCCTGCCCACGCGCTGATTTTGAGCGCTATACAGGTCTATCTCCGACCACAATCGAACAGCCTATTAGCCGCGCCATTAGTAAAGGATTAATAACTCAAACTGATGAATATTGGCAAATAACCCCCTTAGGGCAGCGCTTTCTCAATGAACTACTAAATCTATTTATGTAGAATTTATAACGTCATATACTGACCAGGTAGAACGACATATTTGCAGCGGGCAGTTAGCAGGTATATGCTTTGAAACGTAGACAATTGCTGCTGCAATAAGCACAGATAATCAACGAAGAAGAATAATGATGAAATATAGAATTTCCACAATAGCACTAACTGTTAGTGCATTATTTATTGGTGGCTGTACTTTAATTCCTAGCGATAGTGAATTACCAAGCAAGTTAACTCCCCCAGCTAAAGTAACTAAAATTGAAGTCAAGCCTCAAAGCCCTAAGCATGAGGTCAGCAAGCAAGTGATTGCGGCACATTCTGAAAAGGCAAATCAATTATTTGAAGATATTTATCAAGAAAACCTTATGGCTAGCCCTATGGCACAGACCTATATGGGAATCAAGCAAGATTACGATAAATGGGATGATATAACCGATCTCCAGGCGCAAAAAGATCACCAAAAAAACATCAACGACTTGCTCCGTCTACGTGCTATAGACCCCAAGTTGTTAGATCAACAAACCCTGCTTAGTTACACACTGTTTAAAAATAAATTAAATGCACAAATTAATGATTTCCAATGGCGTTTTCATAATTACCCAGTCAACCAAATGCGCGGACTTCACTCGCAAGCAGTCAGCTTCTTAATCAACGCGCACCGCATGTCTGACATAAGTGATGCCTACGCTTATATTTCGCGATTACATGGCTTAAAACAGCTAATGAAGGACCTTAGCGAAGCATTACGTATCAGGGAAGAAAAAGGTATTATGGCGCCGCACTTTGTCTATGGCTACGTAATTAATGACTCGGTAAATATCATTAAAGGCGCGCCATTTACTACAGGGCCAGACAGTCCGTTATTTAGTGACTTTAAAAAGAAAGTAGCAGCGTTAGACATAACCCAGCGTGAAAAAAATGAACTAATTGACAAGGCTTCAACAGCTTTACTTAAAAGTGTTAAGCCTGGATATGCAACGTTAATCAGCTATCTACGTGAACAGCAGTCCCGCGCTAATCATGACGACGGTGCATGGAAGTTACCACAAGGTGAGAAGTTCTACGAAAGAGCGCTGCAAAAAACCACTACCACTAAAATGACTGCACAAGAGATCCACCA
Organism: uncultured Gammaproteobacteria bacterium; assembly: GCA_937139475.1. GTDB lineage: Bacteria > Pseudomonadota > Gammaproteobacteria > Enterobacterales > Psychrobiaceae > Psychrobium. The sequence goes on from CAKZQF010000213.1 coordinate 23,866, forward strand.
ACTAGGTCTTAGCGAAGTAGCCCGTATTCACAGTGAAATGCGTCAGATTATGCATAAAGTTGAATACAATGGCAGCATGAATGAGTTCTTTGAGTTTATGCGTACCGACCGGCAGTTTTATTACGATAATACTGAACAAGGCCGCCAAACTTATCTAGCTAAAGCAACTGATTACATTGATCAGATGCGCACCCGCCTAGATGAATTGTTCATTGTAAAGCCAAAGGCAGAGTTAGTTGTTAAACGAGTAGAAGCCTTTAGAGAAAAGTCAGCAGGTAAAGCGTTCTACAATCGACCAGCGCCAGATGGTTCACGCCCGGGTATTTATTATGCCAATCTTTATGACATGAATAACATGCCCAAATATCAGATGGAAGCACTTGCCTTTCATGAAGGGATCCCTGGACATCACATGCAACTAGCAATTTCCATGGAATTGCAAAATGTGCCGAAGTTTAGAAAGTTTGGCCACTATACCGCTTATTCTGAAGGCTGGGGTCTATACACTGAGCTACTACCCAAAGAAATAGGCTTCTACCAAGACCCTTATTCTGATTTCGGTCGCCTTGCGATGGAACTGTGGCGAGCTTGTCGCTTGGTCGTTGATACTGGCATACACCAAAAGCAGTGGTCCAGAGAGCGCGCAATTGACTACCTAGTACAGAATACACCAAACCCTAAGGGTGATGTGGTCAAAGCTATTGAGCGCTATATAGTGATGCCCTCACAGGCAACAGCGTATAAAATTGGCATGATAAAGATCGTGTCGCTACGGGAGATGGCCAAGAAGTCATTAGGAAATAAATTCGATATTCGCGAATTTCACGATGTGATCTTGAAAAATGGACCGGTGCCACTAGACATCCTGGAACAGCAAGTGAAAAAGTATATTAAGAGCAAAAAATAAACTGACTGGACTCGTTAAAAATTAGTTTAACGAGTCTATTTTTCAGCCTCGCTGTTTACTATCGTTAACTGTTTTACCGCCCTTATTTGAGGTAATTGACTGTCTAAGGAAATAATATGTTCCTGTTGCGGCACAGCAAGGTCTAATGCCTTGTAATATACTTTCCAATAAGCCATACGCGGACAAGGTGTCGTTGCATTGTCTATACATTGGTCGTCAGTTTTCTTCGCTATTTTTTGAATTTTATCCACTCGGTACAGCGCTGTTATAGACTCTTGCTGTGCGGCTAAGTTACCACTGAGCAGGCATGAGAAAAACAGCACAAACGAGACTACACAATGTCTTCTTCGCATATTAGGACCTCCGCACGACCTCGGCCGTTCTCTTTCGCTAAATACAACAACTTATCGGCTTCTACAATCGCCGGTTCAATTTGATTAGATTGCGCGGCAAACGCAATGCCAAAGCTCAGGGTAACAGTAATATCACCACCGTCATGTTGATAGGGGTCATTCTCCAACAGGCAGTTTAACTTATTACAAATACTTTTCGCCGCAACCGCATCAGTATGAGGAAATAATAACAAGAATTCCTCTCCGCCCATCCGAATAACAATATCAGAACCGCGAATATGCTGCTTAAAAAATGCAGCCAAATGTTTCAATACCTGATCGCCAACATCGTGACCATGCTTATCATTGACCGCTTTAAAAAAGTCAATGTCAGCCATAATCACCGCTAAAGGAAAACCAACACTATTATTTGGGTCATTTTCTGACAAGCGTTCAAGATGCTCTAAAAATCGACGATTTGGCAAATTAGTTAACTGATCAGTATGAGCTAACTGGTGTTTTTCGAGACTTAAACTGACCAAGTCACGGTGATTTTGACTCCTGACTAATTCAGATAGGAAAGCAAAAAAAATGGTTAAAGAAATGGCAACAGCAAACCGAATGTTAGTCTCGGGATCATAGTTGGCAACATTTAACTCAGGGGAGTTTATGATGAAAAAAATAACGCCAAACAGCAAGAGATTGAAAATAAGACCCGCTTTATAATTAAGCAATATAAACAGGACAAGAGGAAAAGGAAACATCCAGTACAGGCCTGTACTATCATAGCCACCGGTGTAAGCAAGACCTATTAGCAGGGTAAAAATGCTAAAGCTGGCTACGTAGCTCGCTATCTTAAGGCTAATTACAAAGTGGGATAACAATGCGTTGATAAAAATGATCACCCCGGAAAACGAAATAACAGCAAACAGCACCTCATTGTTACTACCCGTTACATAGGCAAACCAAAACATAATTAAGCTGCCAAGATAACTTATTGAATATAGTACTAACGCTTTGCGGTTGCGCTCAATACTTTCGATAGAGCGTAAATCGATAAAGCGACGCCACCATTCAGTTTTCATTATATAACTTACCTAAGTCGATATTTTAATACTTCAGAGATAAGCCGATAATAGTCCTTTAACATTTTTAATACAACTAAAGCACTATAAACTAAGGTAACAAAAAGACCGATTTAGTTCACTAAATCGGTCTTATGTCGCTGATATGTTGTTATCAACACCCGTTTTGTTAAATCAATATTTCACAAAACAACCCGCCATTTAACAAAATTGCAATTAAATACGCTCTTGGCTAAGTAAATCGAACTTGGCAAATTGTGGAATCTCTTTTTGCATTCGAGTTTCTAATTCGTCTAAACGTACTGCTTGTTGACACATTGCTTCAGCTCGCGCTTCGAGTTCATTGCCACGTTGTTCCATTTGTTCACCAAAGGCCTCCATTTTTTGTTCAAGGCCATTCATACCATCTTCACCGTCGATCAGCATTTTGCCAACTAACATCAATAAATGACCGCTTGATTCTTTTAGCAAACTTTCGACTTCTTGTTCAATCTCCTTGCCAAAATCATCACCGGCATTATCAATGACATCTTTAGCCAAGAAATACTCACCTTTAGCTTGGTCTACCATTGGCGCTGCCTTGTCTTGCATTCGCTGGATAATACTATCAACTTTATTCTGCAACTCTGTATCTTGACCAAATAGTTCGCTGATCACGCCGCTAACTGCCGATTGTGCAATCTCCAACGCATCGCTAATGACTTGAGCAACCTTAGGGGCTAGCTCTTGAATTAGTGCGCTATACTCCTCAACCAATGCCTGCTGCTCTTCAGTCAAGTGCACACGTTTGCCTTGCGTATATAAAGTGGAGCCATTCTCGATACGATAGAGGGACTCTTCACCGTCTAATACCTGAATTAGAGAGGGGGTAACTTTAACGCTTTTCTCAATATTGATATTACAGCTGTTATGCTGCTCTGCATGTTGTTCGTGCGCCATTGCGCTAGTTGATAGTAATAGGCTTAATGCAATTGCTAATTTAGTTTTCATGGCTGATCCTTTACTTTGTACATTGTGTCGTAATATAGGACCAATATAGCAAAAGAAGGGCCAGAAAGTATTATTTGATACTAAACAAGAAGTTAGGAAGATAAGGGGTTAGTGAATGGAAGTTTAAATGGTCAATACTACGATTAGTTAGCAATATTGACCGCTTAGTTAGAAGTAACTAATTATCCCCACCAAAGGTCAAACAATTCTGTCACTTCTATATTTTCTAATTGGTGACTTTCTAGGTACGCTTTTACCGCTGCGCGATGCTCATCAGTACATTTTCCGATATTTTGAGTACATACCAAGCCTTCCCATTCAAGGTCACCACCGCCAGCAAACCCTAACGTGTTAACTTCAATGACATCGTTGATAAGACCATCAATTATTGTATCGATTTGCTCATCAGTTGTACCTTGAGCAAATTTCCAGCTTACTTCAAAACCTAATTCTTGAAATTCATCAACACGTAATTTTTTACGTAGTCGCGTATTACGTTTAGCATTCTCTTTCATGGTCTTTCCTTCATTTAAGATATTTAATCTTGGAAAATTGGCTTACCTAATTAAGTAAACCAATTAATTTGTTGGCTATTTTATACGACGAGCAATTGAGTTGCTAGCTTGGATATAAAACCTATTTTACTTTTTTGTACATCATGTCCCAAACGCCATGACCTAAACGATGGCCACGAGCTTCAAACTTAGTCAGCGGGCGATGCTCTGGGCGTTCGATAAAATCGCCATCTGCTGCAATATTTTCATATCCTTGGGCATCATTCATTACTTCAACCATATGCTCAGCATAGTTTTCCCAGTCCGTCGCCATGTGGAAAATACCATCAATAGTTAAACTGGCACGGATGTTTTGGGCAAAGAGTGGCTGCAGGATACGACGTTTCTTATGGCGTTCTTTATGCCACGGATCAGGGAAGAATAGCTGCATGCACGACAGGCTATTTTTTGGAATACAATCAGCCAATACCTCAATCGCATCATGGCAATAAACTCGAAGGTTTGTTACCCCTAACTCTCCTGCATATGCTAAACAGGCCCCCACGCCAGGAGTATGCACTTCGATACCAATAAAGTTCTTCTCTGGTGCAGCCTTGGCCATTTCAACCAATGACTTGCCCATACCAAAACCAATTTCAGCAACCACTGGGTTGGTATTGCCAAACACTTCAACAAAATCAATCAAACCATTTTCATGCTCTAGGCCCATTGTTGGCCCGTATTGATCAAGCGCTGCCTGCTGTCCTTTGGTCAAACGCCCTTCACGCTTAACAAAGCTTTTAACGGTGCGAATATATATGCCGTCTTTCTTCTTTTGCGCGATAATGTCGCTGCTATTTTCGTTAGTCGATTTAGGATCAGTCATTGAAGTAACCTATATAGGATTAAAAGGGTTAATTTATCGGCGGCATTCTTATCTTTGCGCCACTAATAGTCAATCATTATTGAGTATTTCTTGTAAATATTGTGGCATTCCCCCAAGCTAACTGAGTTTTACTCACGTTATCGCTTGAGTTAATGGTTGAAATAATAGTGAAAGCAAGCGTACACTCCTGAGTAGTTTATTCATTACCAAATTTCTTATCATGTCTAGCACTACATTTTCCGATAATATCATTGCTTGGTACCACCAGCACGGCAGAAAAACATTGCCGTGGCAACAAAACAAAACCCCATATCGTGTTTGGATCTCTGAGATAATGTTACAACAGACACAAGTAGCCACGGTTATTCCATATTACCAACGTTTTATGGAGCGCTTCCCTGATATCATCGCGCTGGCCAATGCGCCAACGGATGAAGTACTGCACCATTGGACAGGCCTTGGCTATTACGCCAGAGCACGTAACTTACATAAAACAGCGCAACTCATTCGGGATCACTATCAGGGAGATTTTCCGACCGATATCGACGATGTTATCGCCCTGCCCGGCATTGGGCGCTCAACAGCAGGGGCAATATTATCGCTATCACTTGGTCAACCGCACGCTATATTAGATGGCAATGTAAAACGGGTATTAACCCGCCATTTTGCCATTGAAGGCTGGTATGGTGTCGCTAAAGTAGAAAAAAAATTGTGGCAGGTAAGTGAAGAACTCACCCCAAAAACTGATATAACCTTATATAATCAAGCAATGATGGATCTTGGCGCTTCACACTGTAGCCGTAGTAAGCCTGCCTGCGAGCAATGCCCCGTAGTAGACACCTGTATCGCTTATGCAACAAAGCGCACCAAGGAATTTCCAAATTCTAAACCTAAGAAAACAACCCCAGTAAAAACAACCAATATGTTGTTGATCCATAGTGGGGATGAAGCACACCTAGTTAAGCGCCCGAACCAAGGGATTTGGGGCGGACTTTATTGTTTTCCTGAGTTTTCAGATAAAAAGCAGATGCAGGATTGGTTAGATCAACAATCTATTGGTGGTATTTTGAAAAAATTACCACAAATTAGACATACTTTTAGCCATTACCATTTAGATATTACGCCATATCATTTAAGATTAGTGCAACCAAGCGATGAAGTCGTCATGGAAGCAGATAATGCGCTGTGGTATAGCTTAACTAAGCCGCCACAAGTAGGCTTAGCTGCAATCACCCAATCGCTGTTAGAACAAATAAAATAGGAGAAGCCTGTGGCTCGCACAGTATTTTGTACACATTTAAACAAAGAAGCCGATGGGCTAGACTTTCAAACACTGCCTGGAGATTTAGGCAAAAAAGTTTTCGAAAACATCTCAAAAGAAGCTTGGTCACTGTGGATGTCCAAGCAGACCATGCTAATTAATGAAAAAAAGTTAAACCTGATGGACCCAGATGATCGTGCGCTAATTGAAAAAACGATGATTGATTTCCTGTTTGAAGGGAAAGAAGTTCAGATCGATGGCTACACACCACAAACAAAATAAATCGAACAAAGGTGGCTTTTAAGCTGATTTTTAAACAAAGCGCGCACTTATCAATCAGACAAGATAATAATCTTAATAATTTGAAAAAATGTGTTGACTTAAATCGCTAAAATCTATTTAATAGCCGCCGTTGCCTAGAGAGACTCTCCAAAAAGAAAGTCATCATCTAGTTAAGACGCCTCGATAGCTCAGTCGGTAGAGCAGCGGATTGAAAATCCGCGTGTCCCTGGTTCGATTCCGGGTCGAGGCACCATTTAAACCTTGTTTAAATACTTAGCAACAATGTTTTAAAGATGTGCCGACATAGCTCAGTTGGTAGAGCAACTGACTTGTAATCAGTAGGTCCCGAGTTCGACTCTTGGTGTCGGCACCATTTAAAACATACCCATCAAATCCTGTTACCTGCAGGTGCATCAATACTAGATGCCTCGATAGCTCAGTCGGTAGAGCAGCGGATTGAAAATCCGCGTGTCCCTGGTTCGATTCCGGGTCGAGGCACCATTATTCTAGATTATAACAAACATCAGCATAAACTCGATTTTTAATGTTAAGGGTATAACCCTCCATCGAACTACGTTCGATTCAAAAATACATCCCTGTATTTTGTCCTGCGGACCAGCTGGCGCTGTGCAAAACTGTTCCCGACAGTGTTG
>CAKZQF010000214.1 GCA_937139475.1 uncultured Gammaproteobacteria bacterium
TGATCGGTGGCTGTCTCTAGCGATGCTTTCGCTATGTGATAAATCTCTTCACCAAAAATTGAACGGCGCATTTCAATTAAGGCATTGGCGAACTCTTTTTTAAACTCGATATGCCCTTGAACTGATAAAATGTGGTTATCAATCACCATCATTGCGTTAGGGCAACGCGGTGTACTTGCGAGTATCTTAGCGCCAGTTGGTGGAAGTAGTACCTGATCTTGATGGCTAGATTGTAACTCAAAGCTTGGATCGGTAATGCCTAACGCTTTTGCATTGTCATTCAGGGTGTTGGTATGCACCCCAACGCACCAGCCGATATCGGCCTTTTGGGTTTTACCACCTAATGCTTGGGCAATTAGCTGATGGCCAAAACAAATGCCAATAAGTTTCTTCTTGGCTTGATGTAATTGCTGGATAAACTCTTTGAGCTGATTGATCCAGGGAATATCATCATAGACGCTTAGCTTACTCCCCGTTATTAAATAAGCGTCCACCTCGTCTATATGTGCTGGGTATTCGCCCTCATGACAATTGTACGCAACCAACTCGATGGTGCTATCAACCAGCTCAAAACGATCCTTAAACATGCGTGGATAATCACCAAAGCGTGCAACAAACTCTGGCTTTAAGGTGTCTACATTTAAAATACCTATTCTCATCACTTGCTCCTGATTACTTAATTGATTTGAGATGATAAGACTTCGCACGGGTTAACTGATCAAAACCTAAATTTGATAGGGTTTCACCGCGCCCTGTGTTTTTAACACCTGTCCAAGGCAGCGCAGGGTCAAGATAATCACAGCGATTCATAAACACGGTGCCTGTTTCTAGTTTATCTGCTAAATCTAAGGCTGCCTGCTCGTCATGGCTCCAAATGGAAGCCGTTAGACCAAGATCGCTATCGTTCATAAGTTCAAGTGCTTGCTGATCGCTGTTAACCGCCATAATGCCGATGACAGGGCCAAAGCTTTCTTCTGTCATCACCGACATCTTGTGATTAACGTTGGTTAACACTTGTGGTGCCAGATAAGGAGTGGCCTTGGCCGATTGGGAAAAATCATCTTCGTTTATCCAAGCCTTTGCCCCTTGTGCAACCGCATCAGTGATTTGTTTACGCACCCAATCAGCGGCGTTAGTTTTTACCACTGGACCTAAATTTGTATTTTCATCAAGCGGGTCTCCCAAGCGATATTGCTTAGTTAGCTCAACAAAGCGCGCTACGAATTCATCAAACAATGACTCATCAACATAGATACGCTCGATACCACAACATGATTGACCTGAGTTGAAAAACGCACCATCAACCAGTTGCTCTACGGTGTAATCTAAATCGGCATCGGCGCGAACATAGGCCGGATCTTTACCGCCAAGCTCCAGGCCTAAGCCGATGAATGTGCCAGCGGCAGCTTTTTCGATATGCTTGCCTGCGCCAACGGAACCGGTAAAACATACAAAGTCAATGTCGCCACTAGCCACTAAATCGCTGGTGGCCTGATGGCTTAGGAACAGGCATTGTAATACGCCATCAGGCAGGCCTGCTTGCGCAAAGGCTTTAACAAAATGCTCGCCGCTCAGTGGCGTTTGTGCTGATGGTTTCAATAATACGGCATTGCCGGCAAGTATCGCTGGAAATACTGAGTTTACGGTGGTTAAAAATGGGTAGTTCCACGGGGCAACCGTTAGCACGACCCCTAAAGGCTCGCGGCGAATAAAGCGGGTAAAGCCGCTTTTTTCCTCTGGTACCACATCTTTTAGAGCCGATGGCGCGATGTTAATCATGTGACGAGCACGCTCTGCCACACCGCCAATTTCTCCGCCACTAAAAGCAATTGGACGGCCCATTTGCCAGCTAATTTCCTTGGCAATAACATCGCGGTTTTGCTCAAAGTATTCAATCGCTTTTTCACAAATCTCACGGCGTTTGGCAAGGGGAACGTCGCGCCATAACTGTTGCGCCTGTTTTGCCGTGTTAACTGCCTCAGTTATCTCATCTTGAGTCGCTAAAGGACGTGTAGCATAAATAGATTGGTCAACCGGTGAAATGGTTTCTAGTGTTGCTTGATTCATGGGTCGAATTCTCCAAGGTACATGGCGACAGCAATTTGCTATAACGCTATCGATTAATAATTATCGATTCTATATTAAAACACTCCTAATGATGGGGAGTACTCCATATGGGGTATTGACGTTTCGCAGCCTTGATATAACTTATAACCGCTTTGAATATTAATCTAGCTCTTTAAAATATTCATTGCATAGCGCGTAATATAAAAGGTGGTAAGACTGATGGTTAGTCAATTAAAATTGAGTTATTCGGGCATTGTAATATGTGCTGTAACGGCAGTTGCTGCCACGGCATTGGCTGATAAATATCAGGCGCCAGTGATGCTTTTCGCGTTGCTACTTGGCCTCGCGTTACATTTTTTGTATGAATCACCTAAACATCAAACCGGTGTTATTTTTTGTTCCAAAACTATCTTAAGAATCGCTGTTGGTTTACTTGGCGTACGTGTTGCCTTTTCTGACATTGTGTCGCTAGGTTATATACCGCCACTAATGATTGCCTGTTGCATGGTTGCCACTATTTTTTTTGGTGTGTTACTAGCGAAAATACTGCGTTTGCCTTCAATTATGGGGGTGCTATCTGGTGGCTCTGTTGCTATCTGTGGTGTGTCCGCCGCCGCAGCTATAACCACTGTTTTACCAAAGAAAGATTTTGAAGAAAAATTCTTTGCGATAACTGTTATTGCAGTAACTACGCTAAGCACGCTGGCAATGATACTTTATCCGTTAGTGACCGATGCATTGGAGCTTGATGATGTGTTAGCTGGGGTCTTTATTGGCGGCTCTATTCACGACGTGGCACAAGTCATTGGTGCAGGCTACTCGATTTCGCCGGAAGCAGGCAATGTCGCTACATTTATCAAATTATTCCGAGTGATGTTGCTGCTACCTATCGTGTTATGTATTTATTTTGTTTTCCGTCAAAAAGACAGCAAAATGGAAGGAGCAAGCAGCCTTTTCCCTCCATTTTTAGCCGCCTTTATCGTATTGGCCACGCTTAAAAACTTCGGCGTAATCCCTGATGTAGTAGTTGAGTGGATTAATGTTATTTCCAGCAATTGTTTAGTAGTCGCTATCGTCGCTATCGGCATTAAAACATCGCTTAAAGAAATTGTCTCAGTAGGCTGGAAACCAGTATTTCTAATTACCTCTGAAACTTTGTTCTTTGCTGCGCTGATTTTAGCTGGGATATTTTTGTTCCTATAGCCCCATCTTTTTCTTGGTCTTAGTCGTTGGCATGGCCACGCTAGGATCATCAGGCCAGTAATGACGTGGGTAGCGGCCTTTCATGTCTTTCTTTACTTCACTGTAGCTGCCATGCCAAAAGTTGACCAAATCTTTGGTTAATTGAATCGGTCGTTGGGCAGGGGAGAGCATTTCAATGAGCACTGGAATTTTGGTGCGCCCGACACATGGGTTTTCCATTGTGCCAAAAAGCTCTTGAATACGGACGCTCAGTTTTACTTGCTCACCGTCGCTATAATCAAGACGAATGTTTGAACCACTGGCCACCTTTAAATGTGTTGGGTATTGTTGGTTTAGTTGTTGCTGCAATGGATAATCAAGTCTTGCTAGTAGGGCATCTGATAAATTGATTTGTTTCAGCGCATTAAGCTTTTTAGCACCAGCAAAGTAGGGGACTAGCCAGTCATTTAGTTCATCTAGCAATACTTGTTCACTATAATCTGGCCAAGACTCACTATCGCTTTGATGAGCAAAGCGCAGGCGCTGTAATAGCTGGGTGTCTGTTTTGCTAAAATCTAAATAGCTTAGCCCTTTAGCTCTAATTCCAGCAACCAGTGCCTGGTTTAATGCTTCTTGATCAAGCTGCGTTAAAGGAGATTCCTTGATGATTAACTTACCCACTTTTAACTGGGCAAGCGCCAATACTTTATCTTTTGCATCGTCCCAGGCCAGCAATTGATGCTGGTTAAAATGTTCTGGGCTGTGTTGCTCAAGTTCATTGATATCGAGATGAGCGGCTAGAAAGATACGACCTTCATTTTGACTGGCTGAAAAGCTCATTAAGTCTGCCACAACGACATACTCGTGAGGGAAGTGGCTGTGCTCTGGCAAGTTTGCGCCATAGCCATTGGCCAGTTGATAGCGCTGGCTTTGGTTAGTTGCATTACGGCGCTTTGCGATGCGATCAGGATAGGCTTGCGCCAGTAGCAGACCACATAAAGTCGAGTCCGTTGCCTCTAATTTAACAGCGAGTTGCTTGGCGTATTTTTTTGCCTGGTCAACGATCTGTTGTTGCGGTTTGGTCAACCCTTTAGCGTAAGTTAAATGATTAACTTGTTGCTCAATATCAAGCTCATTACTCAGGGTATTGGTTTGCTCAAGCATCGCGCTAAGAAATGCCGCCGTTGCACTGCCTTGATGTGCTTTGGCCCATAACATCATGTGAGCAAGGCGAGGAGAGCTACCAAATTGATAAATGGCTTCGCCGTGTTTGGTCAGCTGAAATTTGTCATCAATAGCGCCAAATTCAAGTAATAAATCTCGCGACTGTTTTAAATTGTGTACTGGCGGTGGGTTAAGCCAAGAGAGCTGATTAACATCGTGTACGCCCCATTTGGCTAGCTCTAGTGCCAATGAAAGCAAATCACTTTGTTCAATTTCTGGTATATCGTATTTGGCCAGCCGAGATTGTTGCTCTTGTGGCCACATGCGCCAGCAATGACCTGCCTGTAAACGACCTGCACGACCTTCTCGTTGTACACTTGATGCTTGGCTAATCTGTTCTTTACTAAGTTTGGTGACACCGTTATTTCGATTAAAACTCGCTTTGTTGACTAAGCCTGAATCTATTACCAGCGATATTCCTTCGATGGTCAGCGAGGTTTCTGCAATGTTAGTCGCAAGTACTACTTTGCGTTTTCCAGCACGGGTTGGCGCAATCGCGTTATCTTGCGCTACTTGTTTTAGCTGACCATAAAGCGGATAAACATCTACATTATCCGGCAAGTCGCTAAGCTGTGATGCTACCTTGGTGATCTCGCTGGCACCGGGTAGGAAAACAAGAATATTACCGTCATATTGCTCAACCGCTTGGCGTACTAGCGAGGCGACTTGCGGCGACAGTGGTGCTTTGTTATTACGGGGATGATAAAAGGTTTCCACCGGGAAGCTTCGCCCTTGTGAGCTAATGACTTGCGCACTAGGTAACATCGCACTGAGTTGCTCACTATCAAGGGTTGCTGACATCACCAGCAAGGTTAAGTCGTCCCGCAACGCCTCTTGAATCTCCAGACAAAATGCCAGTGCGGTATCAGCATGGATAGAGCGCTCGTGGTATTCATCGAAAATCACTAAGCCAACATCTTCTAGCTCAGGATCTTGTTGTAACATGCGAGTTAAAATACCTTCGGTAATAATTTCCAAGCGGGTATTTTTACCAACTTTATGCTCACCTTTGACGCGATAGCCTACTTGCTGACCGACTGTTTCACCAAGTTGCTTGGCAATAAAGTTGGCAATATTTCTTGCTGCCAGGCGGCGTGGCTCAAGCATCAGTATTTTTTTATCGCTAAAGCTTGGATGAGACAACAATTTTAATGGCAGGTAGGTTGATTTACCTGCGCCCGGCGGTGCTTGCAAAATAAGTTGGCTATTAGTACTTAATGCTTGTTCTATATCAGCTAATACTTGATGAATTGGAGGAGGTGTCACGTGTTGTCCTTTGTTTCAAAGCTACCTGTTTTTAAAAAGCACAATATTTGTTTGATCACGCTCGGGCTCATTAGCATGGTTGGGTGAGTCGTTGGTAGCTTAATGTGATCTTTCATGCCCTCAACTTTGGTGGAATCGACACTGACTTTACCATCATCATCACCGGGCAATAGTAGGGACAGAAATGGATTTATACTCATTGACCCTGCAATTACTCCCAATTCAAACTTTACTGCCCCCAAGGTGTTTGGAATATCGGCGCTACTGGTGCCAAGGGCTAGCCCTGCCGGACCTGCAAGTTGACGGAATAAATACATTTTTCGATAGTGATCGATGACTTCACTGCCTTTATTTGGCGTACCTAGCATGACCACTCGGCCAAGCTTATCCAAGGTACGATTTTTAAAATAATGGCGAACTAAAATGCCACCCAGGGAATAGGCCACAAAGTGAATTTTAGACGCATTAAGCGCTTCGCATTGACGTATGCCCTCGCTTACCGCCAGCTCACTTAGTTCACCGATTGTTTTGTCGTTTGATGGGTAATCAATATTTACCACCTCATAACCGGCGTGTTGCAGCGCCATGCTAATGATCAACATCGATTTATCACTGCGTCCCCAGCCATGAAGCAAGATAACGCATTCTTTATTAGTGTCTGTTGTCATCGAACTCTCTACTTTGCGTGAATTTGTTGGCTTGGGGTGATGATGCAGTCAAGGGGAATGTCCCAGGGCTGAGTTTCTAGTTTATCCACTTGTTGGCAATCATGCGCTAAGCCAATGGTCGAAACCTGGCTAAGGCCTGCCAGAGTACGATCGTAATAGCCACCACCCATCCCCATTCTGTTGCCATCACTGTCAAATGCAACCAGTGGAGTAAAAATAATGTCCAGCTCACTGGCAGGGCAAACATAGCGTACATCTAGTGTCGGCTCATCAATACCATACTTGTTTTTGGTCATTTTGGTATTTGGCTTATACTGTAAAAACAGTAGGTTACCAGCGTTAAACGGATGAATAACGGGTAAATAAACCTCGATATTTTGCTGCCACAACGATTGGATAAAATCCTGAGTACTAATCTCGCCATCATTACTAAGGTAAATCGCAATTCGCTTTACTGTTTGCTTCGAAATTACCTGTTTAAGCAACCGCTGGGCGAGCAGTGTTTCTGATTCTTGTTGCTCTGCTTGGCTAAGCAGTCTGCGCTTTTCACGCATCGATTTTCTTAACTGAGGTATATCCATGATGAATTAGCTTTTAAATTTGATGCTGACATTTTAGAGGATTAGTGATGTTGATTAAAAGTTTATTTGGTTAAAAGTGCTTGGGGAAGCAACAAAATATGTTACATTAGATTTTTCTAATGTAAGGTGGTTACCATGAAATTAGCACTATTTACGATTGGCTTGTGTTGTAGCTTTAGTTCATTTGCCCAAGAGCCCAGTGAATTACAAGAGGGGAGAGAGATAGCCGCTTCGTTTGCTACAGCACTTAAATCAACACTCAAGCCTGCGCTCAAACAACAAGGTCCTGTTGCTGCCATTAATGTTTGTAGTGAAGCAGCCCCACGTTTAGCAAAGCAATACGCTTTAACAACAAACTGGCAAGTAGCACGTACTAGTTTAAAAAATCGTAATCCGGCTAATGCGCCTGATGATTGGGAAGAAAAGGCCCTAAAGTTATTTGAGTTGAAAAAATCAAAAGGTACAGATGTCACTAAACTAGAGCATTGGGAGATAGTAAATAATAATGGCCGTAAAACACTGCGTTATATGAAGGCTATTCCCACTGCCGCTAAGCCTTGCCTAGCTTGTCATGGCACAAACATTAAGCCGAGCATTAAAGCGCAGTTAGCAGAAAATTATCCATTAGATAAAGCGACTGGCTATCAAGCCGGTGATATTCGTGGGGCGTTTAGTTTAAGTAAACAGCTTTAATTCTAAACTATCTTAATTTTCTGCCAGGGTGTGACAATTTGTCACATTCTTATTAATCATTGAAAAAGTTAGACTTCCTAAAAATTTTAAACAGGAAGTCTTATCATGTCTCGACTATCATTAATCGCGCTAGCGGTTTCATCCTCATTGTTATCTCATGTTGCGTTGGCAGACCAGGCTGCTACTTCAGTTGAAAAATCAGCGCAAGAACTCGAACGTATTACTATCTCTGCTAGCCGTATTGCAAAGAAGGATATTGAGCAGGCCATTGCGGTGGAGTTTGTTGGTAAGTCACTTCTTGAGCAAGATAACGGTCAGCATATTGCCGAATCTCTAAATTCTATCTCTGGTGTATTGCTAAACCAGTTACAAGGGGCGCATGGACATAATGCCGCTATCCGTATGCCGATTAACTATTCTGGTTATTACCTCTACCTGCAAGACAATATCCCACTGCAATCGGCTGCATTCTTTAATCATAATGCCCTATGGTGGAGTAGCTTTAATTCAACGATTAAACGCATTGAAGTGATTAAAGGTGCGGGTACTTCATTACATGGTTCCGGTGCAATTGCAGCAACAATTAATACCTTAAGTGAAGATGTCACCATGGAACAAACTGGGCAATTTGATTTGACCCTTGGTGAATATGGTTACGTTAAGAGCAAAGGGTATTACTCAAATGCAATTGGGGAAAATCAAGGTATTGCAATCTCGGGCTCACTGCAAACTAACGAAGGTTATCGTGATCACACGGCTTCAGAACGTGGAGAAATCCATATTAAGCATAAATATCAAGGCGATAACGAATCAATTACCACAAGTTTTGTTGCTTCTGATTTAGAGCAAGAGATGGCAACTAGCTTATTAGCTGATGATTTTGCTAATAACCCACAATCATCAGGCTTAAGCCCTGATGTACTAGCTTCAGATCCGCTACGCAAAAGTCGTTACTACCGATTAAGTAGTACGTGGGACAAGGTAACAGACGATGATATTCGCATCAGCTTAATTCCTTATTTACGCCAGCGTACCAATGATTATACGGCGACGTGGAATGCCAATATGCCTAAACAAGAGAGTCAGGTGACTACGCTGGGTTTTCTGTCGTACCTTTCATATGAACCAACGACAGACAGTGAGTTAATTGTCGGGTTAGATCTTGAGCGTTCAGAAGGAGAGTCATTGTCTTATCAGCCACAAACCATTACCACTACAGGTTGGGGCGGAAATACATTTGTTGAAGGTCATCAGTATTATGATGATACCACCACTTATGTTGGTATCTCTCCATACATTCAATATGAACACGCATTAACGGATCAATTGAGCTTATCGATAGGTGGACGCTACGATCATAACAGCTATGACTTTGATAATAACTTAGCGGCGGCTGATGATGACGGGTACGGCAAGCGTCGTTTGGCAGATCGTAGTGATAGCTTCAAGCACTTTAGTCCCAAGGTATCGTTAAACTATATGCTTGATGAGCAAAGTGCGATATACGCACGTTTTGCCAACAGTTTTAGAATTCCAACGGCTGGCACGCTTTATCATATAAGCTCTGGTAGCACTGATAGTTTAATTGGTGGTGTAGATGTTGAAACATCAGACACTTATGAAGTGGGTTACAAAATTAACCACGCAGCATTTAATGCCCAGGCCTCAATCTACTTTATGGATCTTGACGATGCGTTAGTCCGCGCTTACACCGACGATGGCTTTGCCTACCATACCAATGCGGGACGCGTGATTCACAAAGGTGTTGAGTTTAGTATTAATAGTCAGTTGAGTGATGAATTTGAAGCATCATTAGCGCTTAGCAAGTCGCTACATGAATTTGATAAGTACGTGATAGATGCAGGAAAATTTGATTACAAAGGGGATAGCAAAGAGGTTGATTATTCAGGTAACAAATTAAAAATGGCACCTGAGTATATTGCTAATGCACGTTTTGTATATACACCATCTTATTTAACTGATTTTGCGGGTGTATTAGAAGTTAAGTCGACCGGCGATTACTACATGGATGATGTTAATAGCAAGAAATACGCTGGTTACACTATCGCTAACCTTAAGTTTAACTACCAAATGTCAAAAGCGCTGCGCCTACATGGTCGAGTAATTAACCTCACCGATAAATACTATGCGCAACAAGCCGAGATTGCGTACGGTAAAGAGAAATATGCACCAGCAAGTGGCCGAACTGTTTACGCTGGCCTTAGCTACCGCTTCTAGAGAAGGAATTGAAGATGACTCGACTAATTACGATCTTGCTTCTTTGTATCAGCTTTTGTTGTTTGGCTCTTGGAACTAATGCAAAAACGGTTGATCACAGTAAGCACAAGATGAAGTCTCAGACAGCACAAAGTGCTTGCAGTCAAGGAATAATGGCCTGTGCAAAAACTATTTCATCGGTGGCTGATAAGCAAGGGCGCATTTGGTCGACATGGTCACACCAGCAGCATTTGTATTTGAATTACAGTGATGACTTAGGGCGCAGTTTTTCTGCGCCCATGCTGATAAATCAAATAGCAGAGAAAATATCTACACGTGGTGAAAACAGACCTAAAATCGGCGTAGACGGGCATGGCAATGTTTATCTGTCGTGGGTTACTCCCTTGAGCAAACGCTTTACTGCCAATGTTCGTTTTAGTTATTTCTCAGTAAAAAGTCAGCAATTCTCGGCGCCTATAACCATTAATAACGATAACTTATTGACAGGCCACAGCTTCAACGAAATGGTCGTCACCCAAGATGGTGATGTTTATATTAGCTGGCTTGATGGCCGCGCGAAAGTTGCTGCCGCAAAAAAAGGAATTCGGTTGCGTAATAGCGAGCTATATCTCGCTCATGCCAATTTTGTGCGAGGTAAAACGGAGTTTGATAATAACTTCTTAGCCAAGGGCACTTGTGTTTGCTGTCGTCTGGCGATGGACTTAGATGAACAAGCGCTTCCGATGTTGATGTGGCGTCATGTCTTTGGTGATAACTACCGCGACCATGGTTTTTTAACCATGAAGAATCAAACACAGGCTAACGAGATGAAGCGAGTTAGCTTTGAAAACTGGCAAGTGGATGGCTGCCCACACCAGGGGCCTAGTATCGTTAGGGAAACAATAGGTAAAAATGCCAACCGTGTTCATATGGCATGGTTTAACAATGCTCCAAATGCTAGCGGTTTATTTTATGGTTACAGCGATGATAACGGCAACTCGATGAGCAAAGTTAACCACTTTGCGCAAAAAAACAATAATCCCGAACATCCATTTCTGTCACAAAATCTAAAAGCAGACAACGCCAATGAGCGCCTTCAGTTAGTTTGGCGTGAGTTTAATGGCAAAGCATTTGATATTCAGTATCAGTCATCTGCCAAGGGTGATGTTTGGACAAAAACTCGCGTAATTGCCTCTGCGCCGCAGGGAGTTGATTATCCGTATATATTGCAACATCCATCGGGTAATTACCTACACTGGCATGTCTCTGGTCAACCATTGGAATTGATAAAATTATGATAACCATAAATAATACGATAATGACCAGTGCCATTAGTGTTTTGTTGGCTGCTTCTGTGGTGCTTAGCAGCACAAAGGTGTTTGCTTCTGCTAACGATAGTTCAGGTAAAATGATTGGCAGTGCGAGCCATTTGACGATCGACAGCATTGAACAAGTGATGAGCAAAGGACCACAGCTTGTTGTTATGTGGTCACTTGAATGTCCCGCTTGCTTTGACGAGTTAGATGCTATTGCCCAGTTACTAAAAATACATCCCAACTTACCAATCACCTTAATATCAACCGATGATGACCCTAGTCGCAGTGAAGAGATTAGCGAAGTTTATGCTGAGCCCGCTTTTGGTAGTATTTCACGCTGGGTCTACTCGCCAAATCAAGGGCAACAATTACGCTATGCAATCGACTCTACATGGCAAGGTGAATTACCGCGAAGTTTTTATGTCGATGAAAAAGGCAAGCGTCATGGGCACTCAGGTCTGCTAACGCAGCAGCAGCTAATGGGTATTGTTAATTTTCTCAAATAGCCAAAGAATTGATTAGTATTTCCAAGGTATTGATGGGATACCTTGGATTGCTCCAAGAGCCGATGTTTGAGTTGGTGCTAAAGAAGAGATTAATATTCCCAAAGTATCGTTGTGATACAGTGGATTGCTCCGAGAAACGATGTGTTTGGAAAGGTAAAGAAGAGATTAATATTCCCAAAGTATCGTTGTGATACAGTGGATTGCTCCGAGAACCGAAGTGTTTGGAAAGGTAAAGGAGAGATTAATATTCCCAAAGTGCCGCTGTGATACGTTGGTCCTCGAACCATACGGTTCAAGGCGGAGGGAAATTATCACCGTAGGCTTCCCGGTACATGCCGGGCTTGCACAAAAGCAAAGGAATTGCCCCCCTAGGTGTGTATATTGGCTCGGGAACTCAGAACACTGACGAACACCCCAGGAATTAAATCCAGTATAAGAGAATTTATTCGTCTTGTTAATCCTGATTTGGCTTTTAATTGCCCAGTCATGGGCTTTTAACGTCTAACTGCCGAATTTATCAACAAAAAATAATTAATAATTTTTATGCGTTAAGCACACCTGATAGAATGTTAAAAATACCCATCAGATATGTGTGATTAAAATGACAAAGATAACCTGGCAACAATTAAATAGTAGTTTAAGCATGGCTGAACTTGGCGCAGGAGCCAGTGAGGTTCACGGTGTGATATGCGGCTTAATTTGTGGTGGCGTTAATCTTGAAGACGGAAGCTGGTACGGCGCCTTTAACGACTTGATGAATGATGGTATCGCACAGCCTGTCGATTTAAAGAAACAGCTGCAAACCTTGTTTGACAATAGTGCTAATGAATTTGTTGCTGGTGATTATCAAGTAAAATTACTACTGGCAGATGATGAAGCGCCAATTGCGGAGCAAGCAAAGTCTCTTGCACAGTGGACCCAAAGTTTTATGACCGGTTTTGCCATTGGTAATGAATCGAAGAAAAAGCTTAATAAAGAAATCAAAGAGGCGTTAAGCGACCTAAGCCAAATCAGTCAGCTTGATAGTGACATTGAAGAAAGCGAAGAGTCGGCGCGTTTCTTAGAAGAGGTCACCGAGTATGTTCGCATGACGGCGATGTTTTGTTATAGCGAATTAGGCTTTAAACCTGCGGTCGCCAATGGCGACAAGAAGATTCACTAATGTTAAACGAAACGTACTTTAGTGGTCGCCGCAAAGCACTGCTTGAACGACTAGATGATAATAGTGCCGCAATAATATTTGCTGGCAGTGAGCAAACACGCAGTAACGATACCGAATATCATTTTAGGCAAGATAGTTATTTCCACTATCTCACTGGTTATAATGAACCAGATGCCGCGTTGCTATTAATCAAAAAACAAAATAACTCACAAGTTATTTTGTTTAACCGTGACAAAGATAAGCTCATGGAGATTTGGCACGGCCGCCGCCTAGGGCAAGAGCAAGCGTTAAAGTGCTTCGAATTAGACCAAGCACTATCAATCATGACGCTTGAAGCGGAACTTCCTCAGTTAATCAACGGTTGTGACAGTCTTTATAGCTTGATGGGCAAGTGTCAGGCACATGATAAATTATTGGCTAATACGCTAACGACATTACGCGGTGGGACTCGTCAAGGTCTAAGCCGATTGGGCAAGCATCAGGATTTGAGCATTATTTTAGATGATATGCGCTTGTTTAAACAAAGTACTGAAATTGAAGTAATGCGCCATGCCGCCACAATTAGCTGTGATGCTCATACAATAGCTATGCAGCGCGCTAAGGCAGGAAAATACGAGTACCAGCTCGAAGCTGATATTTTACATCACTTTGCCCAAAACGGGGCTCGCTTTGCTGCTTATAACACTATTGTTGGTGGTGGCGATAATGCATGTATCCTACATTACACTGAAAACGAATCAGTGCTTAATGATGGTGACCTGGTGTTAATTGACGCAGGATGTGAACTCCACGGCTATGCCGCGGATATTACGCGGACCTTCCCGGTTAATGGTGTCTTTAGCACTGAACAAAAGGCAATTTATAATTTAGTCTTAAAAGCACAGCTCGCGGCGATTAATCTGATAAAACCTAGTGGTACGATCAAAGAAGCCAATGATGAAGTTGTTAAAATCATCACCCAAGGCCTACTTGAGCTTGGCGTGATCTCAGGGGAACTTGACAAGCTCATAGAAGATGAAGCACATAAAGATTTCTATATGCATGGCTTAAGTCATTGGTTAGGTCTTGATGTGCATGATGTCGGCGATTACTTCAATAAAGAACGTACTCGCGTATTAGAGCCCGGTATGACGTTAACCGTGGAGCCGGGAATCTACATCAGTCCTGATAGCGATGTCGATGAAAAATGGCGCGGCATTGGTGTGCGTATCGAAGATAATTTACTAGTGACCGTCGATGGTAATGAAGTACTTACCAGTGGCGTGGTGAAAAGCGTCGATGAAATTGAAGCGCTAATGGCAAGTAATAACTAATTTATAGGTGGAATGGTAAGTGGCACAACAGTTTGATCTAATCATTAATGGCGGTGGCATGGCCGGGGCAACCTTGGCCTGGGGGCTCAATTATATTTTGGGTCCGCAAAAAGCCTTAAACATTGCGATTATCGAAGCCTCAGCTGATGAGCAAAATCATGCGGGTTTTGATGCCCGAGTTATTGCGTTGTCATATGGTTCGCGTCAAATCTTAGAGCAAATTGGCTTATGGCAAGATTACCAATCTATTGTCACCGCGATTAATAATATTTCAGTGACCGACCGTGGTCATTGCGGTCAAACAACACTTACCCCCCAAGAATACCAGGTACCCCACTTAGGTTATGTTGTTGAGCTTGCCGACAGTGGTAAGTTACTGCACGAAAAGCTAGCTAACAGTAAGCAGGTAACTTGGTTTCGACCAAATAGCATCACAAAACTAGAGCAAAGCCAAGAGAGTGTTGATATAACCCTAGCCAATGGTGAACAACTTAGTGCGCCTCTAATCATCGCGGCTGATGGTGGGTTTTCAACGGTTAGACAATTGCTTAACCTTAGTAATGAACAAACCAATTTTTCGCAATCAGCAATCATTGCGAATATTACGACATCACAAGCGCATCAAGGCGTGGCGTATGAGCGCTTTAGTGAGCATGGCCCAATTGCCTTGTTACCGATGTCGCAGGGTCGAAGCTCACTTGTTTGGTCCATGAATACCCAAGAGATTGAATCGGTCATGGCACTTGGCGATGACGCTTTCTTGGCTTCGCTGCAACAAGCTTTTGGCTATCGCTTAGGGACATTTGAAAAGACTGGTAAGCGGGTAAGCTATCCACTTATTCAAACCCTGGCAACACAGCTTACTCACCACCGTGTGGCTTTTATCGGCAATGCAGCTCAGGCGCTACACCCGATTGCGGGACAAGGTTTTAACTTGGGTCTGCGCGACGTTGCTGCACTTATTCATCAATTATCAACAGCCGTGCGTAATGGGCAGGATATTGGTAGTTTTAATACGCTTCATCAATATAGCGAATTGCGAACTGCTGATCGTGACAACACCGTTTGGGCCACCAGTGGCCTGGTATCAATATTCTCGAATCAGCATTGGCCTTTAGTGCTGGGGCGCAACGTTGGGCTATCGCTTAGCAACTGTTTTAGCGCACTAAAAAAGCCTGTGGCACATCAAATGCTTGGCTGGAATCACCAACTACCTCAACTTAAAACACACAATAGCGTATCTTAAAGGGTTAATTATTTATGAATATTCAGTCGTTTGATGTCACCATTATTGGTGGTGGCATGGTCGGATTAGCCCTTGCTTGTGCTTTAAAGGACAGTGATCTTAGCGTTGCTGTTATCGAAGGGAAAACACCGAACCTTGAGCTGCCCCCTGAGCATGAAATACGCGTTAGCGCGCTGTCACAAGCGAGTAAAAATTTATTAACCCGCCTTGGCGCGTGGCCGCACATTAGTGCCTCTCGTCATCAGCCATACCAAGCAATGCAGGTATGGGACCGTGATAGTTTTGGTAAAATAGAGTTTGACGCACAAAGCGTTAAAACTGGCAGCAGCGGTGAGCAAAACCTTGGCGCTATCGTTGAAAACTCAATTATCCAAGCCGCCTTATGGCAATGTGCGCAGGCAGCAAGCAATATCACCTTGTTTCACCCATTCCATTGTCAAAGCGTGGCTATGGGAGAGCGTGAGAGCTGGTTGAGTCTAATCGGTGCGGGCGACAACAATAAATCGGTCACCCAGTCACTTACAACAAAGCTGGTGGTTGGCGCTGATGGCGCAAACTCATGGCTACGCACTCAGGCTGATATTCCATTAACTAGCTGGGATTATGGTCACCATGCACTTGTAGCCACGATAGAAACCGACTTAAATCATGACAATACAGCTCGCCAAGTATTCTTGCCTGAAGGGCCATTGGCTTTTTTACCGCTAGACAACGGTGACGGTGAATCAAACTTATGCTCTATTGTATGGTCGTTGCCACCAGAGCTGGCAGCGGAGCTTTCACAATGCGATGAAACTGAGTTTAATCGCCGTTTAACCACAGCTTTTGATAACCGCTTGGGGTATTGCCAAGTCAAATCAGCACGCGGTGTGTTCCCCCTAAAAATGCGCTATGCACGTCGTTTTGCCAAAGAGCGTATTGCGCTAGTCGGTGATGCTGCCCATACCATTCACCCACTGGCGGGCCTTGGTGTAAACCTTGGCTTCTTAGATGCGGCCGCGCTTGCGCAAACTATCTTAGACAATCATCACCAAGGTAAGGACATTGGCGAGCTAGTTAACTTGCGAAGTTATGAGCGCTGGCGCAAAAGCGAAGCGATGCAAATGATTGCCGCGATGGAAGGCTTTAAGCAATTATTCTCAGGCGATAACCCGCTGAAAAAACTCGTACGTGATGTGGGGCTGGTGGCCGTGGATAAAGTGAAGCCGGTTAAAGAAGTCTTTGTGCGCCACGCGATGGGGTTAACTGATGATTTACCTGATTTGGCCAAGCCGATTATAAAAGATTAATACATAACGGATTATCCTCCCTTAGGAATAGTAACTAAGGGAGGGTTGACTTAAAACGTCGTACTTAGCGTGACACCAATACTGTTCTTTAGGCCATCACCAGAAACATATTGTGTTGCTTGCAAGCCAATATTTACCGATTCTAGTTTCTTAGCGACTGCAACTTTTACAAAAGCGCCGCCGTCAAGGTCAATATCTTCGCTACGGCAGTTACTACATTCAGCAATGCTGCGCTCTGATGCTACAACGCTGCTTAGTCCTACTTGAGTTAAAAAGCTTAGGCTCCCTTTATCGCCAAACCGCCAATATCCTCCGGTGGCAATACTAAATATTGCACCCGAAGCATCTGATGATTTGATATCAAAGTCGCCATTGTTGAATATTCCCGTTCCTTCAACGTCTTCCCTAAAGCTATTTTTGTCATTATATATAAGGGCTTGACCGGAGAGAGTCGTTAGCCAGCTCTCCTGCAGATAATTAACCTTTACCCCAACAGAAAAGGCGTTTTCTGAAATCCCGAGTTTAGCGGCTTGCTCGGTATCTAAATTAAAATAAGAGAGCGAGCCCCCAAGTGACCAATCACCCCGTTCGAAAAGTTCTGCAGCATTTGCTGATAAATTCGCACTAAACATGGTGCCAATTGCGAGGGTAATTGCTGCTAATTTCATTAATTCTTCCTTTAAATAAATGTTTTGTGACGACTAAGTATAGTATCGAACTATTCTCATGTACGATTTTTCTTTTATTTTTTAATGAGTAAGCACATATTATTACACAATATAATTATAGAGCTGAGTTTTTGCTCTATTTCCCCGGATCGGAACAAAAGTTTCCTTATTTTTCTAAATGTGAAAAATTGGAAATTTTTTTTGTAACCTGGCTCACAAAAAAGCTATAATCCGCCATCGAAAAAATCCACAGTTAGATTATTATGATTAATTAATATTCTAAACTGTAGTAATTACACTAAGGCTTGAGGATTTCTAATGGCTGAACAAACAGTATTATTTGCAAAGCACATCGAAGCTGGCGCTAAGATGGTTGATTTTCACGGTTGGGAAATGCCAATCAACTACGGTTCACAAATCGAAGAACATCACGCTGTGCGTCAAGATGCGGGTATGTTTGATGTTTCTCATATGACTGTTGTGGACATTAAAGGCTCTGGTGCTAAAGCATTCTTACAGAAGCTTCTTGCTAATGACGTTGCTAAATTAACCGTTGCAGGTAAAGCAATGTACGGCGGCATGCTAAATGAAGCTGGTGGTGTAATTGATGATTTAATCACGTATTACATGAGCGATGACTATTACCGCTTAGTCGTTAACTCGGCAACACGCGTTAAAGACATGGCTTGGATCAACAAACAAGCTGCTAGCTTTGAAGTAACAGTGACTGAATTGCCAGAACTTGCGATGATTGCAGTGCAAGGTCCAAATGCCAAAGAAAAAGCCGCGAAAGTATTTAACGATGATCAAAACGCTAAAGTAGAAGGCATTAAGCCGTTCTTCGCTGTTGAGTCGGGTGATTACTTTATCGCAACCACTGGTTACACCGGTGAAAATGGTTATGAAATCATTGTTCACAACGATAAAGCAGCAGATTTGTGGCAAGCACTACTTGAAGCTGGCGTTCGCCCTTGTGGTTTAGGCGCTCGTGACACGCTTCGTCTTGAAGCTGGCATGAACTTATATGGCCTTGATATGGACGAAGAAGTATCTCCATTAGCTGCTAATATGGCCTGGACCATTGCTTGGGAGCCAAGTGAGCGTGACTTTATTGGTCGCAGCGCACTGCTAGAGCAAAAAGCGTCTGGCACATTACACAAACAAGTTGGTTTGTTACTAGAAGAGAAGGGCGTATTACGTAGCGGCCTTAAAGTAGTATTTACTGACACTGACGGTGTTGAACAGGCCGGTGTTATTACATCTGGTACGTTCTCACCAACGCTTGGCCATAGTGTGGCTATCGCTCGTGTACCTCGTTCAATTGGCGAAGTAGCACAAGTTGAAATGCGCAAAAAATTCGTTGATGTAAAAGTCGTCAAGCCAGGTTTTGTCCGTAACGGTAAAAAAACTTTTTAATCTTCCAAAACATAAATTATAATGGCGCTGATTAAATTCTCGCCACTTAACGAAAAAACAATAAAGGATACACTCATGAGCAATATCCCAGCTGAATTAAAATACGCCACTTCTCACGAATGGGTTCGCGATGAAGGTAACGGTATTTACACTGTTGGAATCACTGAGCACGCACAAGAGCTACTAGGTGATATGGTATTTGTAGACTTACCAGATGTTGGTGACACTTTTGATGCGGGTGAAGATGTAGCAGTAGCTGAATCTGTAAAAGCCGCTTCTGATATCTACGCACCAGTTACTGGTGAAGTTGTTGAAATCAATGAAGAGTTAGAAGACTCTCCAGAGCTAGTAAATAGCGATGCGTTTAACGACGGTTGGTTATTCAAAATTAAAGCTGATGATGAAACTGAACTAGCTAACTTGCTAGATGCAGAAGGTTATCAAGCAAACATTGAAGAAGACTAATTAACCATTAGTTTGTAAAGCCCCTTAACGTTGCGCTAAGGGGCTTTGTTGTTTTTAGCTGGTTTTGTAGATGCAAATGCCTGCCCTTATTTTAAAAGAGATTAATCATGACTCGTTTACCTTCATTGACTGAATTAGAGAATAAACAAGAATTTATCGCACGTCATATCGGCCCTGATGCCGAGCAGCAACAACAAATGCTAAATGTTATCGGTGCTGAATCTTTAGAAGATATGACGAATAAAATCGTTCCAGAATCGATTTTATTGAAAGAAGGGCTAAGCATTGGCGAAAGCCGCAGCGAAGTTGAAGCGCTAGCTCACTTGCGCTCAATGGCAGATCAAAACCAAGTGCTAAAAAGCTACATTGGTATGGGTTATAGCAACACCCACGTACCTGGTGTTATTTTGCGTAACGTACTAGAAAACCCAGGTTGGTACACCGCTTACACGCCATACCAACCAGAGATTGCCCAAGGTCGCCTAGAAGCCATTCTGAACTTCCAGCAGTTAACTATCGATTTAACCGGTCTTGAACTAGCTAGCTCATCATTACTTGATGAAGCAACTGCTGGCGCAGAAGCGATGGGCCTTGCTAAGCGTGTATCTAAGAACAAAAAATCAAACCTGTTTTTTGTAAGTGACGGCGTTCACCCACAAACGATTGACGTGGTTAAGACCCGTGCTAAGGGCTTTGGTTTTGAAGTATTAGTTGGCCCGGCGGCTGATTCACTAAACCATGATATTTTTGGCGCTATGCTTAGCTACCCAACAACAGACGGTAGCGTAGATGACATCGAGCAGCTAATTGCGGATTTAAAAGCTAAAAAAGCTGTTGTTACGTTAGCGACTGACTTAATGTCACTAACCGTTCTTAAATCACCTGGTGAGTTAGGTGCAGACGTTGCTTTTGGTAACAGCCAACGCTTTGGTGTACCAATGGGCTTTGGTGGTCCTCACGCTGCATTCTTTGCAACACTTGATAAGCACAAGCGTAGCGTTCCAGGCCGTATTATTGGTGTATCAAAAGATACGCGCGGTAAGCCAGCATTGCGTATGGCGATGCAAACGCGTGAGCAACATATCCGCCGCGAAAAAGCTAACTCAAACATTTGTACTGCGCAAGTATTACTAGCGAACATGGCATCGTTCTACGCGGTTTACCACGGTCCAAAAGGCCTGAAAAACATTGCAACACGCATTAACCGCCTAACGACTATCTTAGCTAATGGCCTTGTTGCTAAAGGCGCAGAGCTTGCAAACGACACATGGTTTGACACCATCACGCTAAATGTTGGTGAAGATAAAGACGCTATCTTAGCGGCTGGCCTTGAAGCCGGCGTTAACTTCCGCCGCGACCTTGCTGGTCAAATCGGTATTAGCCTTGATGAAACAACCACACGTGAAGATGTTGCTCAACTGTTCGATATCATCTTAGGCGATGACCACGGTCTTGACGTAGTTGCGCTTGATAGTGAAGTAGCAGGGTACTCATACAGCGAAAGCCTGGTTCGTACCTCTGACTACCTAACGCATGATGTATTTAACAAGTATCACAGCGAAACAGAAATGATGCGCTACATCCGCCGCCTAGAAGGTAAGGATTTAGCCCTTAATCATTCAATGATTTCTCTTGGTTCTTGTACCATGAAGCTAAACGCGGTGAGCGAAATGCTGCCAGTTAGCTGGAATGAGTTTGCTAATATGCACCCATTCTGCCCACAAGACCAAGCAACAGGTTACGTGGCAATGATTAACGAGTTCTCTGACTGGTTAGTTAACATCACTGGCTACGATGCTATTTGTATGCAACCTAACTCTGGTGCACAAGGTGAATACGCAGGCCTGCTTGCAATCACTAAGTACCATGAGAGCCGCGGCGATGCCCACCGTAACATCTGTTTAATTCCTGCATCAGCGCACGGTACTAACCCGGCGACTGCACAAATGGTAGGTCTTAAAGTGGTTGTTACTGCTTGTGATAGTGAAGGTAACGTTGATATGGACGACCTACGCGCTAAAGCAGAAGAGCTAAAAGACAACCTGTCTTGTATCATGATCACCTACCCATCGACTCACGGCGTGTACGAAGAAACGATTGGTGAAATCTGTGAGATTATCCATGACAACGGCGGTCAGGTTTACCTTGATGGCGCGAACATGAACGCACAAGTTGGTCTAACTTCACCTGGTAGTATTGGTGCTGACGTATCTCACCTTAACCTACACAAAACTTTCGCTATTCCACATGGCGGCGGTGGCCCAGGTATGGGACCAATCGGTATTAAAGCGCACCTAGCACCATTTGTTGCTAACCACAGCGTTATCGATTTAGAAGGCCCTGAGAGCGGTAATGGCGCGGTATCTGCTGCGCAATACGGCTCTGCAAGCATTCTACCAATTTCATACATGTACATCGCAATGCTAGGTAACGAAGGCCTGCGTCAATCAACACAAGTAGCTATCTTAAACGCTAACTACCTGAAGAACCGCTTAAGCGAGCACTTCCCAATTCTTTACACTGGCCGTGGTGGCTACGTAGCTCACGAATGTATCGTTGACCTTCGCCCACTTAAAGAAAGCTCAGGCGTAACAGAAATGGATGTGGCTAAGCGTCTTAATGATTATGGTTTCCATGCACCAACCATGTCATTCCCTGTTGCTGGCACGTTAATGATTGAGCCAACTGAGTCTGAGTCTAAAGTTGAAATCGATCGTCTTGCTGATGCGCTAATTGCTATCCGCGGCGAAATCGCTAAAGTAGAATCTGGCGAGTGGAACGAAACTGACAACCCACTACACAATGCGCCACACACAATGGACGATATCATGGACCCAACATGGTGCCGTGCTTATGACCGTCAAGTAGCTGTATTCCCAACAGAAGAAGTACGCAACAACAAATTCTGGCCAACGGTAAACCGTATCGATGATGTATTCGGTGACCGTAACCTACATTGTTCTTGTGTACCTATTGAAGAATATAAGTAGGCTGTAGGGATTTGTGATCACGACATATCAAGTTGGAAACCACGTATATGTAGTTGGAAACTGCAATTGAAGTTGGAAACCGATTAGCTGATTTGTTAAGTTGATTTTAGAAAGCGAGTACTGCGAAAGTGGTACTCGCTTTTTTGTTGGATTCTAAGTTTTTGACTCGATTGAACAACAGAATTTTCAAAGTGAAAGATGTCTACGGCTTAAGGTAAGACCACCGTATTTCTTTTTGTTATCTTCAGAAAAAATTATTCGTTACCCCAGTTTAAGTTTCGATGATTACCCTCCAGAATATTCCACGCCTTCCATATAAACTGCTTGGGGGGTTGTCTTATAAAGCTCTTCAATAGGTTGACTCATTAGATTGTTTTCAAAAATAATAAAGTTTGCTTTCTTACCGACAGATAACGATCCTATTTCTTTGCCTATGCCTAGTTGCTTCGCACCATTGATCGTATAGGCCGCTAGTGCTTCGGGTAGGCTTAGCCCTTGAATTGGCGATATTTGATATTTGCCAGTTGAATTATACTCTTTGCGAGTGATGCTCATTTGAAGTCCAATAAATGGGTTTGCTCGATCGCTTTCCGACTCGCTTGTCACATCACTAGACAAAGTAATTAGGGCGTCGTGTGCAGAAAATTTATGAACTTCTTGTGATCTTGCTGCACGTTCTTCGCCTATGTTAAAGGCACCAGCCTGTCCAAAATGATCACCGCCAAACCAGTGTGGGGTAAAGTTGGCAAATACACCGAGTTGCTGAAATCTCTTTATATCTTTTTCTGCAACGGTCTCTAGGTGAGATAAGGTAACTTTGATATTTAAATTCCCTTTAATACTAGCGTTAGCAAGTTCAACCGCATTGAGAGCTTCTTGAGTTGCACGGTCGCCAACCGTATGAAGGTGCAAATGGATGTTCTCTTTATTTAATTGCATCATAAATTCAGATAATTCTTGCACGGAAAAAAGTATACCGCCTTTGTTGTGTTCTGTGCCAACAAAAGGCTCTAGCATGGCCGCTGTTTGAATTTCTGCAACGCCATCATAATGTATTTTAATGGTATTAAAGTGTAAGCGTTCGCCACTATATTTACGCTTCAGCGCTTTAAATTGTTTTATGGCCTCTGGCAACTGTTTGGGATCCCAAATATGGTATGACCCTTCGTAATGTAGTGGCAGTTTTCCCGCTTTATCTAGGTCGGATAAAATGGAATATACCTCATCATCCCAGTCAAAATTTCCCGCGTCCCACAAGGTGGTTACACCAAGTTCGGTCAGTTTATTTAAGAAAGTCACAAGCTTATGTTCGATGATGTCCTCTGAAGGTAATATCAGGTTGCCTAAATAGGGAAACAACGCAAACTCTTTTATCCAGCCTGTCGGCTCCCCTTGTTTATCTCTGACAAAATAGGAGATGCTGCTTAAGTCTGGTGTGCTCTTGTCGACATCTAAAAGCCATAGCGCCGCAGAATTGGCCCAAAAGCTATGTCCCGAGTTATCTAATAATATGACGGGGCGATAGGGAAATATTTCGTCTAGCTCTTCTTTGCTGGGCCCCTGAGGTAAAAAGCTCAATACATCCCATGATCCTAAAAGAATAAACGGTTGATACCAGTGTTCACTAGCGTAGTCTTCTAAAAAAGCCAGTAATTCAGCTTTTGAGCTTGTAGGCAACTCAATAGCGCTGCCATCTTCTGAATCTTCGCTAAGCATAGCGACAAGCCCCGGGTGAGTGTGTGAATCAACCAGTCCGGGCATTACAAACTTACCGCGCAAATCAATCTCTTTGCTTGAATTAGTGCGGTAGGACTGGGCATCTTTTGCATCGCCTACAAAGAGTATTTCCCCCTTCTCAAACACCATAGTATTTGCCCACGGGTTATTGCTATCAACTGTGTAGATTTGTCCGTTGGTTAAAATGGTACGTGACTGTTGTGTCGGATAGGGCTCAATGATCTTAACTTCACCGCAACCGGCAAGAAAAAGTAGTAGAAATAAAAATAAGATACGATATATCAATGTGGTTGCCTTCTTGCTGTAAAACTAAATGAAGCCCCAAAAGGAGCTTCTCAATATAATTAAGTGGTTAATAGAAATATGAGAACTCGACGCCGAACATCCTAGGCTCGCCTCGTCTTGCCGGAATAAACCCAAAGTCATCGGTGACACCGCCGATACTTTCTAAGGTTTCTTCATTGGTTAGGTTGCTAGCCCAAGCCGATACCTGCCACGTTTGTTCTGCTGAAATAAAGCTAAGGCGAGCATTTAGCAGTTCTTTTGATTGCTCTTGGTAAATAGCGTCATTTGAACTACCACTGTGGTATTGCTCACCAGTATAAGCGTAGTTTAAGTGAGTTCTTAGCTCGCCTAATTCCCCCAATTCTAAGTAATGGTCGATGGAGAAATTTGCGCTTAGATTAGGAGAATAAGCCAACTTTTGTCCTTCATTAACGATAGCCGTGCCGTAAGAATCATTAACGTCTTCACCGTAGCTCGCATCTAGCCATGTGCTATTTAGGTTGAGGGTTAAGTTTTCAGTTAATAAATACTGCACCTCTAAATCGAGCCCCTTGCCGTCAGCACTACCAGCGTTAACCGCCATAACAGCAGCACCTTGATTTACAAGAAATTGCAGATCAGTAAAGTCATAATAAAACACTGACGCATTTAACTTTAAGCGACTATCCAGTGATATTGACTTAACGCCTGCTTCGTAGTTCGTTATTTTTTCTTCATCAAAGGGGGCCGTTGAACCATAAGGAACAAAGCCAAAAGTTGCAGACTCTGGGTTGATATCTACGGTAGGGAAACTATTAAAGCCACCAGACTTATAGCCCTGGCTAATGCCTGCGAACAACAGCACATCTGAGCTAACTTTATGGTCGATCACTACACGTGGAGAGATGTCATTCCAAGACTTGTCGTTGTTTGCAAGTGATGGATCCGGCTGCCCATCTTGCCCTAAAAACTGATATGGGCTGGCAAAGAGTAAGCCAAATTCTTGAGGGTTTTTAATCTGCTGGCTCTTTTCATCATAGGATGCGCGAACACCGAAAGTTACATTGGTTTTATCTGTAATTGACCAGATAGCATCGCCAAATAGCGCATAACTTGTTGTGTCTGCATCAACGATTGCCGTCTCATCAAAAGCCTCACCTGTGACAATTGCGCCGAATGAGTCGACAACCTTACCCTCAACATCCGATTTAAAGGCATTAACGCCAACAAACCAGTCGAGTGTTTCTGATTTTCCACTGATCCTAAATTCTTGGTTAAACTCTTTGCTATCTAAAAAACTTCTTACGTTAAGTACTAAGAATTCACTACCGTCGCTATCTTCTGAAATATTCGACTCAAAGGTGCGATATGAGCTAATAGAGCTAAAACGTAACGAATCTGAAATATCCCAGTTAACTTTTAATGCACTACCTTGGCTTTTCCGGTTTAAGCGAAAATCAACAGCATTGCCCATTGGCCCATCAAAAAGAGGGAATGGGTTTTCTGGATCACTAAAATCAAAACCAAGATAAGCGTTATTATTATTGCTTGTGGTGCCAGAAATATCCTTGGCTGACGGCGAAAGTAGTTGATAGGCATCTAAAGTGTCCGCAACAAAACCACCGACGATATTGCTA
This sequence comes from uncultured Gammaproteobacteria bacterium, assembly GCA_937139475.1. Taxonomy (GTDB): domain Bacteria; phylum Pseudomonadota; class Gammaproteobacteria; order Enterobacterales; family Psychrobiaceae; genus Psychrobium. Next base: position 25,908 of record CAKZQF010000214.1, read on the forward strand.
TAACCGACGTGATCATTTTCTTCATTAGCATCAAAGGTGAACTCTACGTCTAATTGTTCAGATGGCGTCCAACGTAATTTCCCGCGAGTATTCCATCTATCTTGTTCATAACCATCGTCTTTATCTAGCGCTTCGTTATATTGCCATCCATCTCGCTTGCGAATGCCAGCAGTCATGCGCAAAGATAGTTCGTCGTCAATAAGCGGTGCGTTTATCATGCCTTGTAGAGTGTTTAAATTATAATTACCACGGCCAACAGATGCACTTGTTTCGAAATCTGAAGTGGGTTTAGCTGTAGTAATATTGACCGCGCCACCAACCGCATTTCGACCAAATAGCGTCCCTTGTGGTCCTTTTAATACTTCGATTTGTGCGATATCGGTTAAATCACTGATAGCGCCGATACCACTGCCTAGATAAACCCCATCAAGATAAATCGGAATGCTTTGATCTGAGCTAAAGCCAAAGTCATTTGAGCCGATACCGCGCATTGTGATGCTTGTTTCCTCTGCTTGGGGGTTGCTGATATTTAACCCCGGAACAATAGAAGCGACATTTGATAGCGATACAGCGTTGGCTTGCTTTAAGTCTTCGCTATTTAATGCTGAAACGGAAATTGGGACTTCTTGAAGGTTTTGTTGGCGCTTTTGTGCTGTAACAACGATTCTTTCGATGGCTAAATCGTCTTGCTCTGCCGCATAAACGGACGGGGATGCTAAGGCTGTGCTAACTGCAAGCCCAATAACTGTTTTAGTTAAATTCACAATACTTTCCTTTAGACTTTTATATTCTTATTTTTTATTATGCGAGTAATTACTCGTATTTAATGTAAGTGTTGAGCATTTAAAATACAAGTAATTATTCATATTTCATTGACGTCTCTACTTGGTAAGTAATAGAATGACAAGCATTGCTCATATATATTTAACAATAGGGTTTAGGGATTTATGACTGTCGGTGAGTCTTATAAAGATAGGAAAATCAGTGTATTAAAAGAGCCTAAACAACAGCGGGCTAAAATCAAAGTTGCTAAAGTATTGGATAGCGCTAAACGGTTACTCGTATTTCATGGACTTGAAAAGTTAACCACAAATCATATCGCCAAAGATTCGGGCGTATCTGTTGGCTCTATTTATCAATATTTCCCCAATAAACAATCGATTATTCTTAAAATATATCTAGACTGGTTAGCTGAGGTAAAGGCGGAAGTAATACCTTTCAAAGAAGCCTCCTTAGCAATGGATGCTAGTACTTTGTGTAAGTCACTTTTTAGAATTATTTATGCCGATCACATCAAGAACACACAAGATCAATTGCTGGAAAAAGAATTAACCAAAGCGATGCGTTTATTTCCTGAGTTGGGGGAAGTTGAAAAGCAACACAGTAGCGAAATGATAGCGCTGATGTCCGACATAATAGGTAATGTGCTCCCTGAATATTCTGACGAAAAATCAATTCAACTAGCCATATTTTTCTATAGCCTTGATAGCAGTATTCAACAATTCATCGAGCTAGGGGGCGATAAAAAGTTAGCCTTTGATTGGTATGAAAAGGTGGTGATGGAGACGCTGAACTTTTAGCCATTATATTTTGTTAAATCTGAAATATGTTAAAGGGCCGCTCTTAAGGTTGTATAAATGGGGTCAGGTTAAATTTATGATTTAATGAAGCACTCTGTGTCATGATTGTCTTTGGTGTTTCCAACTAGGTTGGTTGCAAGCAAGGCGAAATGTAGTCAAAAACAGGTAAAGTTTCCAACTACATTTGTTTGTGGTTGTTAGTTAGGTGATTGATTTTACATAGTGGTGAGTTTCCAACTAGATATGCCGTGATCAGAACTTGCTCACGACAGATCAAGTTGGAAACTGATTAATTGATATGTCGGGCTTTATTAGAAAGCGAGCACTACTTATTTTAGCGGTGCTCGCTTTTTTGTTGGGCATTCGGGGAGGCCGTTAGTTTATTAGATAGTAATTTAAATTTAACTTGCCTCCCCTCTATTTACTCAGCCTTTATTTTCGGAAGAGCCTCGGTTATTTTTTCAAAAAATCCCGCTTGAATTTTGGCTTCTAAATCGATGAAGTGCTGACAAGGGGAGACAACAAAAGGACTAAATACATTGGTATTTCTGTCTATTCCACCAAAAAAGATCTTATATTCCTGCTCTTGCTTTGCACTTTCCGTTGGCTGATTAGTAATGTAAATACTGTTAAGTGTTTCACGGTAACTATCAAGCACCATTTGTTGATCTTTGGCGGTCATGGATTGAAAAATTTCAGATTCTTTAATTGTTACTTCTGTGCCTAATACTATTGCGGTTAAGAGAGCATTTTCCACTGTAGTTCCTCTATTTAAAATATGTTATCACCTATTTGATGTAAGCAAACATATCATAGACAAATGTAATATTTATTGACTTAATCGCGCTCTGGCTGACTTAAATTGAAGGTTCAACGGACAATGTTTAACCAATGGGATCAGGTTAAGTTTACTTCTATTTTAAGTAGCTTAAAAATTTTTCTACCGTAAAGTCTTTAAAAGCTCTTAACCGCATAGGTTTATGTTTATCTTGTGCATAAACTAAATAGAAAGGTACAGACTCGATATGCCATTTATCAAATAACGGAGTCAATAAATTTTGTTCGCACTCAGGTTTGCAATATAAAGCAGGGACCCTAATAATCCCATTACCAGCAACAGCAGATGAAACCATTATCCTGCCGTTTTTGCATGTTAAATTACCACTAACGTGCACATCTACTTTTTCATTTGTTTTACTATTGATGAATGTCCAATTTTTTACACTTCCAGTGATACATCTATGTTCTCTTAATACTTTTGGGTCTTTCGGCTTACCGAATTTGGCCAGATAACTAGGGCTAGCGTAAATACCTATTTTAAGGTCAGTTAGTTTTCTAGCGATGAGTGATGAATCGGCTAGCTCTCCCATTCTAAAAACAAAGTCAAACTCGCCAGAGATAAGGTCCACTCGACGGCTCGAAAAATCTAACTCAATATTAATTTCAGGATGCTCTAACATGAAATCACTGACAAGTGAGGAAATTATATTTTCGGCTATGTGGCCGCCAACACAATTAATTTTAATATTACCAGAGAGTGCATCAGCGCTTTCTAATACTTGATCAATTGCGTTAGAAATACCGCTAAGCGAATTCTTACAGCGCTCATAAAACCTCTCTCCTTGATGAGTTAAATGTTGAGTGCGTGTCGTTCTAGTTAATAAGCTCACACCGAGGCTAGACTCTAATTGCGCGAGTTGCTTTGAAATATGTGACCTTGAACACATGAGTTTCTCACCTGCTTTGGTAAAGCTACCTTGCTCGGCCAAAACGACAAAAGTCTTAATACCCGACAGGCTAACTTCCTTTTTCATAAATACCTCATTGTTGACTTTTAGGAAACAGTTATGACACTCGATGTATGTATATCACCAATAAATAATAACGTAAATTATCGCCATGCTCACTACCTAGCAGTGAGCTTAATTTAAAAACGTTAACAAATGTATATTTATTACGAGGTCAAAAGATGAAAAAATTAGTTGTTATAACCGGCGCAAGTTCAGGAATTGGTGAAGAGTTAGCAAAACAGATGAGTGCACAAGGCCACCCTTTGTTGCTTCTAGCAAGAAGAATTGAAAAACTAGAATCATTAGACCTTCCTAATACTTTGTGCGCTAAGGTTGATGTTACTGACAAAGATACATTTCAAGCAGCTATAAACTTAGCGACAAACAAGTATGGCCCAGTTGATTTACTAGTAAACAATGCAGGTGTCATGTTACTAGGCCAAGTCGATGACCAAAACTCATCCGAATGGCAATCGATGTTTAATGTTAACGTTGTAGGCCTTTTAAACGGAATGCAAACCGTTTTGTCATCGATGAAATCTCGTAATACAGGGACTATCGTTAATATCAGTTCAATTGCTGGCAGAAAAACGTTTGGTAACCATGCAGCATATTGTGGAACTAAGTTTGCTGTGCACGCGATCTCAGAAAATGTTAGAGAAGAGGTTGCAGACTGTAATGTTAGGGTTATTACTATCGCGCCTGGTGCGGTTGAAACAGAACTACTCTCGCATACCACTTCAAAAAACATCGTTTCAGATTATGAATCATGGAAAGACGACATGGGAGGGGCGCTAGCCCCTACTGATGTTTCAAACGCAATTTTGTTTGCCTATAATCAACCTCAAAATGTTTGTATTCGCGAAGTTGTATTAGCAGCAACCAAACAGCAACCGTAATGTTCTTTTGGCGATTTAAGAAATGGGGCCGGTTAAACTTATAGCTTCTTTAACTTTCTTATTTCTTAATACTCCTAGGTGTCTGCTACACTAACGCAGCAGACATTAACATTGAGACTTATCCTATGCAGCGCCCGCCGCTTCGACAAGCCAAGAGCATCGATAACGTATTCAATAGTGCTTATTGGCATCTAAGCCAACAAGATTTTACTATTAGCGAGATCCGTAGCAAGTTAGAACGTAAAACAGAAAATATTGAATGGATAGAGCAGGTGCTTGCACATCTTATTGAGCATAGTTATCTCAAAAGTGACCTTGAATTTGCGATACGTTATTGCGAGTCTGCATTTAGCAATGAAATAGGAAAAGGGGCCATACAACGAAAATTAAAAATACGCGGAGTCTCCTCCAGTGATATTGACACGGCAATAGAGCAAGTTGTTGAACAACAAAATATTAATTTCGATGAATTGGCTGGCAGTCGACTGCTATCTCGGTTCGTAACATTCGACGGTATTAGTAAAGAAAAACTGTACGCCCAAATGACAAGCCGAGGCTTTACTTCGCCACAAATAGATCAGGCGTTATCACAACATCCAGCACAAGATTCGCTACGCAGTAAAATGGCCATAAAAGCTGAGAAAGCTGAGCTAGCAACTGAAAT
>CAKZQF010000215.1 GCA_937139475.1 uncultured Gammaproteobacteria bacterium
TGTGCTTACCCAGTTGCTTCAATGGAAAGTGAAGAAGTGGTATTGCCAGCGACATTAACACCGGGCCTTAAGTTTTAGGTTCGTTGTATTTAACTTTTCTTAAGTAAGCGTCGCCTGCGTATGATGGCCAGTCCATTTTACACAGGCGACGTTTTTGTTTATCTGCTGGTTTAGTTTATTTCGATAACTTTAATACCAATTTCACTAAATAACTAACCACCTGCACTAGTTAGAATAAACAATATCTACGTTGCTCTAATTTATTCTACTTAAATACAGCAAGACCACTTAATTAATGGAATTGGTATAACTGAACACCATCAAATGGCATTCAGTCTACCTAATGAGGCTTTATGGCGGCCACTGGTGGCTGCCTAATGTCGATATCCTTAAGCCTTTGGGTGTCCCTTTTCTACTTCTCTAGTTGCCAAATTCCCCCGCTTAGTATCGAAAAACACACAATGAGCGTCGCCAATTATTTGATGTTGCCATTGTAGGTTTTCGGTTAACTATTGTTAAATTTTTGTCGCGAGTAAGCTGCGTGTTTGAGTTTAATTGCGTTAGATCAAGTTGAAGAATTATTAGCTAAATTGGACAGTTTGATCTTTAGGGGCGTCATTTTGTAATAAATGGATGTTCCATTGCTTCAAAATGACGCTCCCGTTTGAAAAAAAATCAAAAGATAATGAATTCACTGGCTCGATAAGGGCTACAAGTACGTAACAAATTAGAACAATGAAATGTTAACACAAGGTTGTATCATTCCGGCGCGGAGCGTGATTTCAGACCGGTGATTAGCGATATTACAATAAGAGTTATTGAGTCACAGCAGCGTACTTTTGTAACTTGATGATAAAGATTCCAAGGACAAATAATGAGAATAGAATTACCAACTAAGCAATCTATCATTGCCAATAGCGTTAAGCTCGGTTTAATTGCATTAACAGGCACTGCTTTGCCTCACGCAATGGCTGCTGAGCAGGAAACATCTCAAGCCAAAAGTAAGATTGAAGAAATCTCGGTGATTGGTTCACGTCGCGCAGCGCGCGTTGATACTGGTACTCCTGTTCCGGTTGATATTATCCCAATGGACCAGATTGCTGGAAAATCTGGACAGGTGGACTTAGGGCAATTGTTAAATATGGCAGCGCCGTCTTTTAACTCAAACCGCCAAGCGGGTTCAGATGGTAGTGACCATATTGATGCAGCTGCATTACGCGGCTTGGGCCCTGACCAAGTGTTGGTATTAATCAACGGCAAACGTCGTCACACGTCATCTCTTGTCAATGTGTTTGGCTCAAGAGCGCGTGGTAATGTCGGGACTGACTTAAATACTATCCCTGTTATCGCGATTAAGCGCATTGAAATCCTACGTGATGGTGCAGCAGCGCAATATGGTTCAGACGCTATTGCTGGGGTTATTAATATTGTGTTGAAGGACAAAGAAGGCCTAGACGCTACCTTTACCACTGGTCAATATACTAAAGGCGATGGCCAAAGTAATCAGCTATCTGCTAACTACGGTGTTGCGCTTGGTGATGGGGACGGTTTCTTCAATGTTTCTGGTGATTACTCAACCCGTGAAAAGACTGACCGCTCACCACCGGGTGAACAACGTGTGATTGGTGATTCTGATGTCGATAACGCAACGGTAATGTTCAATACTGAATATCAAACAGGTGAAGAAACAACGTTTTATAGTTTTGGTGGCTTTAACCATCGTAAAGGATTGGCTGGTGCCTGGTATCGTGGCGCAATTGATAGCCGTACTGTGCCAGAGTTATATCCAGACGGGTTCGTGCCAAATATTGGTTCAACCATTGATGACAAATCGTTAGCTCTGGGTGTACGTAGTGAATACAACGAGTGGCAACTTGATTTAAGTACCGTATTTGGCTCAAATAAAATGATGTACCGCATTAGTAACACTGCGAATGCTTCATTAGGCGCGGATTCGGCTACTGAATTTGAGGCCGGTGGTTATCAATTTAGCCAAAGCACCACTAATTTTGATATGTCACGTTACTTCGATGGGTTTGAGTCTATTGAAGGGATTAACATTGCTGCTGGCCTTGAGTATCGTAACGAGAATTACCAAATATTTGCTGGTGAAGAAGGGTCATGGAAAAATTACCAAATTGCTGAGTTTACCGACCCTGATACTGGCGAAGTATCAAAACGTCCAGGGGGCTCACAGGGCTTTCCAGGTTTTCAACCTAGCAATGAGCTAGACCGTAGCAGACACAATATTTCACTATACCTTGATGTTGAGATGCAACTAACCGAAGATTTACTAGTAACTTCTGCTATTCGTGGCGAAGACTATAGTGATTTTGGCTCAACGGTAAACGGCAAAGCGTCTTTTGCTTATTCCGCAACGGATGATATTACTTTGCGTGGTTCGGCGAGCACTGGCTTTAGAGCGCCTTCATTGCAGCAAAGCTATTTCAATCAGGTTATTACAGACTTCGTTGGCGGCGTACCTGTTGATACAGTTTATGAAGCAAATGATGGTGAGCTGGCAACGGCATTGAATATGCCAGCACTCAAAGAAGAAGAGTCGGTGAATATGTCGGTTGGCCTAACGGCTAATCTGGATGCTTTTACATTCTCGATTGATGCTTATGATATCCGCATTGAAGATCGTGTGGTATTAACCGGAAAGTTCTATGATGATGACGCTGATATTGGAAATATTTTACAAGGACTAAACGTTGGTGCTGCACAATTCTTTGCTAATGCGATTGATACTAAAACACAAGGTATTGATGTAACGTTCAGCCATGAGACAGACCTTGGTGAGGGAACGTTAAAGAGCTTCTTATCTGCAAACTACAATAAAACTCGCATGGATGGTGGTGTTAAAACATCTGGTCTATTAGATGGTAAAGAAACAACATTCTTCGATGGACGCGAGCGCTTATTCTTAGAGGGCGGAGCACCAGAAACCAAGTTTGCTTTATCATTTGATTATCAGTTAGGTGACTTTAGCGCCAACTTACGCACAACATACTTTGGCGAAACAGAATTAGGAACGTGGGCATCAGAGGGTAGCCCAAGTGATGGGCCTCGCGTAGTCGGTGTACCGACTGATTTTTGGGATGACCCTAGCCAGTATGAAGGGACGGTGTTTACTCAGCATTACGGCGCAAAATTTTCCACTGATATCAGCGCGAGCTACCAGTTTAATGAGCAACTTAGCCTAACTGTTGGTGGAAGTAACATTTTTGATACGGTGCCAGACGCACAAGACCCAGGTGAAACAGAAACAGGTGGTTTATATGAATCCGTGCAAATGGGCTTTAATGGAGCATATTATTATGCTCGCGTAGCTTATAGCTTCTAATCATCCTTTCTAGTTAGGGCACCTTTGGTGCCCTATTTCATTTGCGGTAATTTATTATGCAACACTCTACTACAAAACCGTCTTTATTTGACGCGTTAACTCCTATTGTCATTTTATGTAGCTTGCTCGCCGCTGCGGTAAGTTTCTTTGGCGATGGCTCATCATCGGGCCCGAACCAAATTGCTCTGCTCTTTAGCGGCGGGGTAGCGATTATTATTGGACTTAAAAATGGATTTACGTGGAGCGATTTAGAAAGCTCAATTATTAAAGGGATATCACTCGCCTTGGGGGCGGTGCTAATTCTATTGGCTGTCGGTAGCCTAATTGGTACCTGGCTATTGGCCGGTACGGTCCCTTCAATGATTTATTATGGGATTGGCCTACTTGAACCGAGTGTTTTTTATGCCGCTTGCTGTGTTATTTGTGCCATCGTTGCGCTGAGTATCGGTAGCTCTTGGACTGTTGCTGCAACTATTGGTGTGGCATTGATAGGTGTGGCTAAAGGGTTAGAGCTTTCTGAAACTATTACCGCCGGTGCGATTATTTCGGGCGCCTATTTTGGTGATAAGATGTCGCCGTTATCAGATACAACTAATCTAGCACCTGCTGTTGCAGGCACCGATTTGTTTACTCATATTCGGTACATGGCGATCACCGCAGTGCCTAGTTTTGTTATTACTTTAGCGCTGTTTGTGATGATCGGCTTAAACCAAGAAGCACAACAAAGCAGTGGCAACATGGATCTAATCCTCAATGGATTAAATGATAATTTCCATATCCATTGGACAATGTTAGCTCCACTTCTCGTTACGCTTGCTCTAGCGGTTAAGAAGGTGCCGGCGTTTCCTGCCGTTTGTATTGGTGCCTTGTTTGGTGGCGTGTGGGCAATACTATTTCAACAAGAGACTATTTTGAATCTAGCCGCTGCCGGAACACCTTCGGTAACGGCCAATGTAGTTGTTGTGTGGGGCGCGCTCTTTGACGGTATTAGCGTAGACACTGGCAATGCATCACTTGATTCCTTGTTAAGCGGTGGCGGCATGTCATCGATGCTTAATACGGTGTGGTTGATTATGTCAGCAATGACCTTTGGTGCTGTAATGGAAAAAATAGGCTTACTTAAAAAGTTAGTTGAATCACTCCTTAAAGCCGTTAAAGGAACGGGGTCTCTTATTAGCACCACAATAGTGACTGCTTTTGGCACCAATGTGCTCACAGCGGATCAGTATATTTCTATCGTAATGCCCGGCAGAATGTTTAAGGAAGAGTTTCAGGAGCGAGGCTTAGCGCCAGAGAATTTATCACGAGCGCTGGAAGATGGGGGCACAATAACGTCACCGCTTGTGCCATGGAATACCTGTGGAGCTTATATGCACAGCGTCTTGCTGGTAAATCCGCTTGACTATTTTATGTATTGTTTCTTCAACTTAATCAGCCCAATGCTAGGTATGATTGTCGCAACCGTCGGTTTTAAAGTCCGATATCTGGTTAAAAAACCAGAACAAGAAAATATGATTGCAGCACAATCCCCAGCACGTTAACTGTTATCTCTTTTGGCGCTAAGTAGAGAGTTTTCTTAGCGCTTTTTTAGCGTTTGAATTTTGTTTCTAGAATAACTGATGAGTTTGTTCGTTCCACCCCGTCTAAATTACCTATCTGCTCTAGAATATGGCTCAATTTATCAAGCGATTGTGCTTGCACTACTGCAATCAAATCATATTCGCCGCTAATCGCATAAAGATCGACAACCTGGCTGATCTTTTTTAATTCTAAATTAGTTTTCGTGGTGAGTTTTTGCTTTTCTTTAATTAAGACATGCGCCGACACTAAATCACTTAAATATTCACTACCATATTCGACGGCATAACCTTTTATAACACCTGAGTGTTCTAATTTAGCGATGCGATTTTGAACTGTTGAGCGAGATAAATTTAATGCCCTTGCTAAGTCCGACACGCTGGTGCGCGCATTTACTCGTAACAGTGATAACAGCTTCTCGTCTTGTGCACTTATCATTTTGATAACCTCAGTGGTCAAATTGTGAGAATTTAAGGTTAAAAATACCATATCACCACTACAATTTGAAATTTTATCAAGGGATAATGTTGAACAATCGGGCTAGATAGCTAAATGTTTAGCCGCAATCTATTTAATAGAACAAAAGCAAGGGTATAAATATGAAAGTAACAAGAGACTTATTTAACGATGTAATGGTGCCTAACTACGCTCCGTCAGCAATCATTCCAGTACGCGGCGAAGGTTCACGCGTGTGGGATCAAAATGACAACGAGCTGATTGATTTCGCTGGTGGTATCGCTGTTAACTGTCTTGGTCACTGTCACCCTGCATTGGTTAATGCAATTAACGAACAGGCAAGCAAAATTTGGCACCTAAGTAACGTCATGACAAATGAGCCAGCTCTTCGCTTAGCTAAAAAATTAACTGACGCTACTTTTGCTGATCAAGTTTACTACGCTAACTCTGGCGCTGAGTCTAACGAAGCAGCTCTTAAGCTTGCTCGTCGTTGGGCACTAGACAACTTTGGTGCAGACAAAGACCAAATTATTGCCTTTAAGCAAGGGTTCCACGGTCGTACTTTCTTTACCGTAACGGTTGGCGGTCAAGAAGTTTACTCTGATGGTTTTGGTCCTAAGCCAGGTGCTGTTGAGCATGTTGCCTACAATGATTTAGAAGCGCTAAAAGCATTAATGTCTGACAAGACTTGTGCCGTTATGATGGAGCCTCTACAAGGCGAGGGTGGCTTAGTTAGCCCAACTGATGAGTTTGCCAAAGGTGTCCGTGAATTATGTGATGAGCACAATGCACTGCTTATTTTTGATGAAGTGCAAACTGGTTTTGGTCGTTTAGGTTCGCTATACGCCTACATGGATCTTGGTGTTACACCAGATATTCTAACCACGGCGAAAGCATTAGGTGGCGGTTTCCCAATTGGCGCAATGCTAACAACGAAAGAAATTGCTAAGCACTTAAAGCCGGGAACTCATGGTTCAACATACGGCGGTAATCCACTGGCTTGTGCGGTTGCAGAAGCTGTTATCGATATCGTTAATACACCAGAAGTACTATCAGGTGTTAGCGATAAAGAAGCACAAATTCGCGCAGGTTTCGATGCAATTAACGCTAAATACAACGTATTTAGTGAAATTCGCGGTAAAGGCTTATTGCTAGGTGCGGTATTAAACGATGAGTATAACGGCCGTGCACGTGATTTTATGATTGCAGCAGCAGACAACGGGCTAATGGCACTGGTTGCTGGCGCAAACATTGTGCGCTTTGCACCATCATTGATTATTCCAAATGAAGACATCGTTGAAGGTTTAGCACGTTTTGAGAAAGCAGTAGCGCAAATCGTAAACGCTTAGTCCAACTGTATAAAGATCGGGTCAATGTGTTACGCATTGGCCCGATTTTGTATCTGATTTACAAAGGAATAACTATGTTAATTATTCGCCCAATTACCAGCGCTGACTATCCAGCCCTAATGCAGATCGCTATTGATACTGGCGTTGGCTTTACATCGTTGCCAACCAATGAAGGATTATTACGTTCTCGTATTGAGCACTCTGAAGCATCATTTTCGGCACAAATCGATAAGCCGAGCGGTGAAGGTTATCTGATGGTGATGGAAGATACGCAAACGGGTGAAATTGTTGGCACCAGTGGTGTTGAAGCATCGGTTGGTCTTGATAGCGCATTTTATCATTATCACTTAGGGAAGGTAGTTCACAGCTCTCAAGAACTTAATCTACATAACGTGATAAACACATTAACCCTTTGTAATGATTACACCGGCTCAGCAGAAGTGTGCACGCTGTTTTTACAGGAAAAAGCACGTCAGGGTAATAATGGCCGTGTGCTATCGCGTTTTAGGTTCTTGTTTTTAGCTGAATTTATCGAACGGTTTGGCAAAACAGTGATCGCCGAAATGCGTGGCGTTTCTGATGAGGATGGGCATTCGCCATTTTTCCATTGGCTGCAAGAGCACTTTTTCAATATGGATTTTCCAACAGCCGATTATTTATCGGGCTCTGGCAATAAAGTCTTTATCGCAGAGCTAATGCCGCGTTATCCAATTTACGTCAATTTACTAAGCCAAGCGGCTCAGGACGTCATTGGTCTCGTTCATCCGAAAACCGCGCCAGCCTTAAAGTTATTACAACGTGAAGGTTTTGTTCATCGCGGTTATGTCGATATTTTTGATGGCGGACCAACTGTTGAGTGTGAAATTGAACAAATAAAATCGGTAAAAGACAGTCAACGTCTTAGCGTGAAGATTGCGCCACAGGCCAACCCAACAACACACATTGCCTGTAATACGGTGCTGAAATCGTTTAGAGCGATGGAAGCTATGTTGGAAGTCGATGGTGAATTTGCACTTATCACACCAGAACAAGCAGACGCTCTCGGCGTTAAAAATGACGACCCAATTCGCGTGCTAGCGCTTTAGTACGCCAAGATTTAGGAGACAAACATGTCAAACATTCAATTTATTAACGGTCAATGGGTTGCAGGACAAGGCAGCACAT
>CAKZQF010000216.1 GCA_937139475.1 uncultured Gammaproteobacteria bacterium
GTGGTAGTTCAGTTGGTTAGAATACCGGCCTGTCACGCCGGGGGTCGCGGGTTCGAGTCCCGTCCACTCCGCCAACACCGTTAAAACGATGATAAAAAATGCCAGCCTAGTGCTGGTTTTTTTATGCCTGAAATTTGATAACCATTGCGTGATTTTACAAGTGCATTCATTGTTCATTAGATGATTAATAATAGCGCAGTGCTAGTTCAGTTGGTTACTCTTGGTTAGGGTAAGCCGGCCTGTCACGCCGGGGGTCGCGGGTTCGAGTCCCGTCCACTCCGCCAACACCGCTAAAACGATGATAAAAAATGCCAGCCTAGTGCTGGTTTTTTTATGCCCGAAATTTGATGTTCGTTGGGTGATTTAATGGTTTAACAATAGCGTCCTGCTAGTTCAGTTGGTTACGCTTGGTTAGGGCAAGCCGACCTGTCGCGCCAAGTGTCACTGGGTCGAATCCTGTTCTCTTCGCCAACACCGCTAAAACGATGATAAAAAATGCCAGCCTAGTGCTGGTTTTTTTATGGCCGAAATTTGATGTTCGTTGGGTGATTTAATGATTTAACAATAGCGTCCTGCTAGTTCAGTTGGTTACGCTTGGTTAGGGCAAGCCGGCCTGTCCAGCCAAGTGTTACGGGGTCGAATCCTGTTCTCTTCGCCAACGGCGTTTGCTTTGTTGTATATTAATACCAATCAGACTGAGTTACTCTGAGTGGGAAATTACTTAATCTGATTAGTATAATTGCCGCTTTACTGTGTTAATACTATTTATCAGCAGGTTCCCAAAGCTAGTCATTAGGTTCGATAAGAGCCTGAAGCCATTTTAAGGGGGAGTGATGAAATTGCATATGAAAAATTTAATCCCAGGTAAAGGCGAGTTATATCGAATCGCTGTTCTCACTGTGCTTATTCTGCTAATACCTTTAATTGCAATGCAGTTCACTGATGAAGTTAATTGGAACAAAATAGATTTTCTTATCATGGGATTGTTGGTTTTTTGCTTTAGCAACTTATTCATTATTGCTGCAAGGGCAGTACCACGCAGGCGAGTACATGCCGGTATAATACTCGCTGCCGTCTTTTTCTATGTTTGGGTTGAGCTTGCCGTTGGGGTAACTATGTAATATCAACAGATTTATTAAACTTGGTAGATGATGCACTAGAAGTTTATTATCACAGATGCCTCAATAAAAGATTGGCCAGCCTCAATCCAAAACATTCCCCTAACATCCCTATATCGCAGTTTTCGTGCCTGAGCATGGGCGCATTGGCGACACGTGTCTGCTACACCATGTCTGAGCGTTAGCTTCATCTATGCAAGGGCATTAGAGCGATTAGCTCTTCACTAATAGCTCTGCTCGCGCCAATAAAACATCAGATCCCAGTCATCTTCGGTCTACCAGCGTCCCCCTTGCGGTAATCGCATACGCCATGTGGAAAAGTTGCTTTTAGTTTATCTAGTTCACTAGCAAGCGATAAGGGAGCATATACGCCGTTTTTAATGGCTTGCTCAATGCTTTGTAGGTGACATTTAAAAATGCTGGCCTCCCACGTTGCTCCCGCTGCAATTCGTACGGTGGAAAACATCGGGTATATTTTAGAACAGGCACCACGCGGTTTACCGTTCCACTTATCGTCCCACACGCTCCATCCTTGATTAATAATATTTCCTTGTGAGTCAAAACACGCATCATCTAATTGTTGAGGCTTGGCTTGAGCGACACTTTGCGTTGGGTTTTGTCGCAGGTTTAACATCCATTTATCCATTACCTCAAAGCCCTTTACGACAGGGCTATAGTCTTTGTGGCTAACCCAGATAATTTGATTGTCGGCACTGCCCCTCTGATCTTCTATTCTTAGCCGCGTATTGAATGAGGCAGAGACATGATGCATATCTAACTCATCTTCCAGGTAATGACGAATATCTAATGTTGGTAGGTTGAGTTTGCCAATAAATACCTGTCCGCTTCGATAAGCAATGTCTATGGCATCTATATCAGCATGGTGGCGCTTGGCCACACCGTTTCTTGGTTGAGTAATATTATGATGTCCCCAGAGCGTTAGCCATAGGGGAAGCTTAACTACCGGAAGCATGCTAATTGACTCAGACTTAAGTTTTTCCTGCTCTCGCCAACCACCAATTTTACGATTGAGTTCGATAAAAGTGGCAAAGTCGATGACCTTATTTTTTAGTGCTTCTAAGCCGTATTGAACGCCAACGTTGTCCCAGGTGGTTTTGGCAAACCCGTTACTGTTGCGTCCAAATAAGCTATTGAGATCTTCCCAGTAGTTCCACTTGACTTGCTTTACCACGCTGGTCGAAAAATAAGGCCTTAAAAATCCCTGCCTCGGATTATTGATAAAGGTCGACAGGCCAAACCAACCATTTATACACTCACTATTTCCTTTGGGCACACTTGGCCATCGGCCGCTGAGCAGTTGGTTAACGGGGGTAAGAAATCTTGCTTCTTGTTTAAGCTTGGGTAGTGCATTCATGCCCTCGATCGCAGAGCGTGTTTTCCAGTTATCAAAAGTTTCCGGACGGTCACTTTTATAATTATAAAAGCTGTTGAGCAAATCACAGTCCAAGGCGTAGATGGTTTGACTGATCATATCAGGGTAGGAATAGAGCGGCATTAGCGCATCCAATAAATCGGTACCATTTTGTCCGAGTAAGTATTGTGATAAACCACCGCCGCTGCCGCCGATTCCGATGGTATAAAGCGGCTTACCATATAATGAAACAAACTGGTGCTTTACTCGCCTTGCCGTATCTTCAGCAAGCAGCATATTATACGTATAGCTAGTTTTATTAGCGGAAGAGGTAATTACCGCATAACCTAACTTTAATTGCTCACTGCGTTTGCCAATGATATGTCGTCCACTTTCTTTCCCTTGGCGAAAACCAATGCCGCTGCCGCCTTGGAACTGGTAGATTAATCGTTTATTCCAATAGCTTTGGTCCAAGCGTCCTTTATCTGGGTTTGCCAGCATCGCCATCACGTAAATAAAGCGGTTAATCGTGCCGTGCTCGACTCGATATATTTCATTAATTAACTGGTTGTTAATTTCAACTTTATTGATGCGATGATTACGTGGGCGCTTAGCAAGGTTTAGTTTTTTAATTTGTTTGTTGTATGTGTCGCGGTAATAATATTCGATCTTTGTGGTTAGTGAGCAATCCCGACTATAGCCGAGCACTTTATCTGTTACTTTTCCGTTCTTGTCGGTTGCGTATATTTTTATGCCCTCGCCAACCTGATTATCGACAATTGGTTGCCCTAAGCCGGAGAGTTGAGACATGCAATAAAAAGGGTATTGATTCGGGCCTGAGTACAATGACTGGGTAGGGCCGACTTCTCCTAATGGGATGGGGAATTGAAATGTTTCGGCTGGGCGCTCTGTCAGACTAATGTGTTCATCTATATCAAGTAAGGGAACTTCCAGGTTGGCCTGGGCTATTCCCACGACTTGGCTGCTTTTATAAGGGTTCTCATCGAGCATAACATAGGTAGTGCCAGTTAATAATGCCAACACGATTAATAAGAAAATTAACTTTTTCATACGCTCTCCGTTGCTAGACTTCCAAAGGATGCACAACAGCGCATGTGATTAGTGATTACTTGATACGCTGTAATTTAAGTATAGTGGCGGATCAGAAAACTGCTCGGGTAACACAGTGTTTTGAAGGAGATAATGAGTTTAGTGGAAAATAGATTGCCACTATAAGCTGCTGTTAGGTCTAAGGCAATGAGGAGCGTTTTGCTCCTCTAAATGCGCATGACATTTAAGATTTTTGTTCTAGTTGTAAGGTGCGAGCCTTTATCATTTCTTTTAAGTAGTTAACCATTTCCATGGTATTTGTACCCTTGGCGAGCACCCGTTGGCGATAGATTTCAATCAATAACTCTTGCACTTTGGGGTTTTCTGGTTGTGAATACCAAAGATAGTCAGTGAGATGTAACGCCATTTTTATATCGGTCGGTGCGAGTTCTCTGGCTCGTTTGGCAACAATATCAACGCCACCGGCCAGGCGGACAATTTCTTTATATTGTGCTTTTAGCGGGGCAGGAGACCAATGTGACGGAATATCATCCCACCACCCCGTGTGGAGCTTGATGACCATCTTTGAAATATCTTGTGGTGATACATACTGCTCATTAAGTGTTGGGTGCTCTTTATACTGTTTAGGTAGTTTGAGGGTTGCTGGGATCAAGTCTTTACGCATCCCTTTATTGAGCTGTGCCTTGGTATGCTCGACGATATAGTTTAATGCATTAGCCAGTACGGTTAGATTCTCTTTAATAAGTGCTGGGTCTTTTATCGCTAGGCCGTGTGCGGGTAACAACAAGGTCGGATTCTCACTGGCCATTTCTAAAAGAGCATCTGCCCACTCTCCAGGGTAGCGTTGCAACCGTTTACCATTGCCAGCGTTTGGTAAAAATCCTTGATAATAATCCGCTGTGGCAATGGCATCACGATTTGGTGCGTAAACATATAACTGGTCATCGGTTTCACCGCGATGGGCGCGCAGTTCGAAGTTCTCTCCACCGACCGTGATAGTAAGTTTTTTATCGAATGTTTTTGTTGGGTAAACAAAATCCTCTTTTGATCTAGGCAAGCTCGACAGGGGCTGACCCAGATATTTGGCTAATGAACCGCGCTGTTGATAATAGCGGTCAAAGCATTTGGGCAGTTCTTTTTGGGAGATAACTTGAGGCTTATTTTCCATCAATGCCCAGGTTCCATAAGTATGGTCAACGTGACAATGGGTATAAATAATTGTATGTATGGGCTTATTACTAACGCTTTTAATCAGTGACTTTATTGCTTCTCCAGCAGCGTTCATTCCGGTGTCGACAAGAATGAGCCCTTCGTCAGTCTCAAATAATACGGCGTTGACTATTGGCAAATATAGCATCCATGTGCGTGGTGCTACTTCTTCAATACGACCGAGCCGCCTAGCGTCATTTACGGCTTGCTCACTGCGGCCAAAGATATCATAGGCTATTGCTGCCGAGAACTCTCCGCCGAAGGCACCACCTTTAGCAACTGCTTTTAGCAGGCCAGGGTTTTCCCTAAACAGCATTTGTTTAGCGGTTAGCTTGTCTCCTTTGCTATCTTTAAGCGTACTGAGCGTTTGCGAATCAGCGCCATGGGCATAGGTTAGTGGGGCAGTTGTAATTAAAAGTGATGCGACGAGGAGTTTTTTGATTTTATTCTTTAACATCATACTTACCATTGTTTAATTGAGTTGGGCCATCCCTGTTATCAGGGCATTAATAGTTGTTATTTAAACATCTTGATGGGCTCTGTTTATTGGTGACTTGTTTCTCAATTAGAGTGCGAAAATTCGCCTTGTTCAGCATCATTCATAAAGACTAGGAATTTTGTGGCTCAAGCGTGTTTAAAATCTTTGTGGCTAAGTGAAGAAAGTGGAATCTAAGGCCATCTAACTTATTGCAATAACGGCAGTTTAGGCTTAATGTTGTGGCAAAATAACATCGCAAATTTAACGTCGAGTATTACAGCTAATGATCTCCCTTAGACCGTTTCAAATATCCGATATTGAATTGTTAGTTTGCTACCTAAACAATAGTGAAGTAACAACATATATCACCGGGGCAATACCGCAGCCTTATACTAAAAGCGACGCAACGTGGTGGGTAGAAAACACCGCAACACTTGAAACGATAAAAGCCATTGAGTTTAATGGCACGTTTGTTGGCTGTATTTCCGCTAATTTAGGGGAACACGAATATAGCCGCAGCGCTGAACTGGGCTATTGGATAGCAAAAGGTTACTGGAATAAAGGTATCGCGACTCAAGCCGTCAAAGACTTTAGTAATAAATTAATTGAAACAACAGACATTGTGCGACTATTCGTATCGGTGGTGTCTGAAAACGGGGCATCGCTGCGAGTATTGGAGAAGAACGGCTACACGTTAGATGGCATATTGAAAAAAGCATCATATAAAAATGGCCGTTTCTTTGATGAACATATACTCTCACAAGTCTTTTGATAAAGACTTGTGAGCTATTGTATTTCGTTAATACTTGGCGGGTTGGGTGTCGCTAACCAAGGTATTTTTAATAAACTGACGTATGTCACTGTTAGATTGCTTTAAGTCGTCACGGCGTAAATACATCATGTGGCCACTGCGATAGCCCTTAAATGATAGTCTCTGGTTCATTAAGCCACTTGGGTCAAGTTGCCACATCGTGTATTTGGCATCAAAGTAGTTAGTTGCACCATCATAATACCCTGATTGAATCATTACATTAAGGTAAGGGTTTTGAGCCATTGCTAAACGCAGGTTGGCACCGGTTTTGTTTTTACTGCGGTCCCACGGATGAACATCGCCAAACATGTTGTATTTTAGGTCGGTCTTGTAAGCTAACTCCTCGCGTAGGTAGTAATTGATAGCCGGGGTAAAACTATGCAGCCATGATGTTAATTCGGCGTTGTAATCTGGGGCGCTACCGGCGACTTTCTTATCAATCCCTAAATAACGTGAGTCCAAGCGGCCAATGGTTTGCTTTCTGTCTCGCAGTAACTCTTTCCAAAAGAAATTATTATTGATGTCCAAATTGTTGTTAATGACTGCTTCAAGGGACAAGCCAGAATAGCGGGCTACTTGCTTGGCGATATTTTGTTTCTCCGCCGTGTTGATAAATCCACCTTTTGCCAATGCTGGTAGGTATTGATTGACGGTGAATGCTTCCACTTCAGGTAAAATTTCACTTAAATCTTTTTGTTGTAAACTTGGCTCTAACGCATTGTGGTGCCATGCTGCAGCAGCGAAGTAGGGAAGGCGGTTGGCCGCTTTTACCGGGCCATCGCGTTTTATGCCTATATCGGTTGGAGAGACTAAAATAACCCCGTTAAGATACATCCATTGGCGAGCTTGGAGTTCCAGCGCTAGACCTGAAACGCGAGTAGTGCCGTAGCTTTCACCGATTAAATACTTGGGTGAACGCCAACGATTGTTGCGAGTTACAAAGGTGTTTATCCAATCGGCCAAGTATTTGACATCGGCGTTGACGCCAAAAAACATTTTCTTCTGGGCTGCTTTAGTTGGCATTTTTCCATCTTTGTCGGGTAGGACACGTGAATAGCCTGTATTAACCGGATTGACGAACACAATGTCGGCGACATCTAATACCGAGTAAGGGTTAGTTTTAACCCCGTATGGCTGCAATGGATAACCTTCATCGTCTACATTTAGTACCTTCGGCCCGGTGTAGGCAACATGCATCCATACCGAAGCAGATCCTGGTCCACCATTAAATGAAATTAGCAAAGGGCGCTTGCCGTCGTTTTTAATGTCACTGCGTTGGTAGAAAGTGTAAAACAAACTCGCGGTAGGCTCTCCATTCTCATTCCAAACGGGTTGAGTGCCCGTGGTTGCCGTGTATTTGAATTTCTTACCGTTGACCTTAGTAGTATGTGCGGTGGTGTTTTGGCTGTCGATGTCTATTTTACGTGTATTGTCCTTGGCGTAGACATCGTTGGCGTTGCATATTGTAACAATCACGCTCGCAATAATTAATTTAGCAATAGATTTCATAGGGTTTGCCCAAATTGAATGTAGGGCCCCATAGTAGCATTCATCGATTGTTTTTTCGCTGGTGTCTAATGCTTTCTTGCTGCATCAAGGATAAAGCCATTGTTTTTATTCTTTGCCTACTAAGGTGCTGTTCATTAGTTTTTCTATTTATGCTTTACTGTGCCTTAGTTAATGTAAATGGTATTACATACTCAATAGTATTGGTATAACACTTAGCAATTGACTGGTGAATGGTTAATTGAACTCTTGATAGGAAATTAAATGCAACTCGCACAATTAAATATAGCACAGGCAAAATACCCGTTAGATGCTCCACAAATTAAGGATTTTGTTGATAACCTCGAGTCGGTAAATGCTACCGCGGAGCAGAGCGAAGGATTTGTATGGCGCCTAACTGATGACTCTGGAGATGCTACTGCTATTCAAGCGTTTGAAAACCCGAATATACTGGTCAATATGTCGGTTTGGAATGGTATTGATGCCCTGAAAAACTTTATGTTTCGTACTCATCATCGGGATTTTATGCGCCGTAAAGGGGAGTGGTTTGAACCAATAGCGCTCGATAGCTATGTGTTATGGTGGGTCGAGGACAATCATATCCCGACAATAGACGAAGCCAAAGAGCGACTTGAGCATTTAAGGAAGAATAGTGACACGCCCTACGCATTTACTTTTAAAAGCAACTTTAGCGCACAGGAGGCTGCTTTAGTCTAAAAAAAAGTGTTTGTGCATTTGCGTTGTGGTGGCTGTAATTATTGCATATGCGTGTTGTCGTGTTATAGTTAACGTATGGCTGTTGTAATAGCGCGAGATAATAATGATGAGTGCACTGGTTAAAAACGATCCTGCTTATGTATTAATGAAAGCTTTTAATAATGCTTGTGACGCTTTAAGGGTTAGTCATAGCGATAAGAGTAAAATGTTGGGTATAAATGCCTCTACATTGACACGTAATGCTAATAAGGGGTTTTCACCTGACTCTAAGACTGGCGAGCTGCAATTACACTTCATTCGCCTATATCGTTCGCTATTTGCGATGGCTGGTGGTGATATTGATTTTATGCGTCACTGGTACACTACTGAAAACACAGCACTTAACGGAACTCCTGCTACACTGTGTCTAAAGATTGAAGGGCTATTTAGAGCCAATCAGTATTTAGATGCGATGCGAGGTAAAGTTTAGGTAATGTTAGAGCAGGCCATCCGTGAAGTCGGCGCGTTTACTACTTATTCAAGCAGTGTATACCGAATTGTTGAAACACAAGAATATGCAGCGACTACTGGCTTAGTTGACAGCCTGGAGGAGCAAGATATTCTAGAGCAGATGCTTGATACAGTAAAACCGGGTTATCGACCTGAAACCGAGTCTCTGCATTACCTTATATCTACCCCTTTTCGCTACCCCCCACTTAAACATGGCTCCCGATTTGGTGACACCACCATGGCAAGTTTCTTTTATGCCAGTGAGCAACTGGCGACCTCGCTGGCGGAGTTTGCCTTTTATCGCTTCGCCTTTTTTAATGATATGAGCGTAGCCTATGAACAGGCCGTGCGTTCTGAGCATATGTCTTTTTCAGTCAGGGTAAGGTCTAGCAAGTTAGCGGATCTAACTCAGGTGGTTAGTGAAGGTATAAGCCAACAGCTGACTTCACCGCTGCAATATAATTTCAGTCAACAAGTTGGTCGACAGTTATTAGCAAACGGGGCATTGGTATTGCGATATAAATCGGCTCGCTGCGATGAAGGAATTAACCTTGCGGTTGCAATGCCCAGCGAAATTGTATCGCGAACACCACAAGATCACATTCATTGGATTTGCCTGTCGACCGCTGACAAAATAAGTATTAACGCTCAAGGCCACTCGCCATGCTATTTTAACATTAAACAGTTTTTGATAAAGGGCGTACTACCGCGTTTGGCGAGCTAGCTATTGGCTGATTTTTGGCAAGCTATCGCAAGCCAGGCCATTGGTAAATAAGCAAAAATTAAATCCACAGCAATAAACCACATCGGTGCCGGAAGCATTAGACTCATCGCAATACCACCGAATAAGAAGAAACTTGCGACCACCAAGGGCGCGATGACTGTGGCTCTATTGCTTAGTCGAAAAGCGATAAAGGCACCGGTGAATGTACCGAGCGCATGGGCAAGAAAAGGAAATAAAAAGTGTTTAGGTTGATATAAGTGCATGGCATTGGCAATGCTATCGACGTCCTTCACATCGACCCCAGCAGGTGCAGCAATAAACTGTGAACCGACTGTTATTATCGCCATATTGATAAAACTACCAATAACGATTCCAGCAATAATCGTAACAATGAGCCTTAACATAATCTTTTTAACCTTTTGTTAAATTGAGCTTAAGTATAGCCCTATTTGCACCTGGCCTGCTCAACAATATCAATTCAATTAATTTGTGTAATTGGTATAACAAGCTATGATTGAGCACTTGGTTAATTGAGTGCTTCATAAAGTGAAATTTGTCGGCGGCAAGCCTGACCTATCCCACGTTGATATTAACCTATAGCGCATAATTTCTGATGTGGTCTTAACACATTTCCTCCATGACAGGGCTTACCCAGCAAAACAAGGAGAATGCTGTTGTTACTTTTTACACGCCATTTGCACAGGTAACATCAGTTCATTGATATGGAATATACATTCAAATAGAGTATTTCAAAGACTATTTAATGTATTAAATTGATTTTTATCGCCCATTAGAAAAACAAAAGGCAAATTAAATGTCAAAATTAGTTAAATTTTTTATCGCTTTACTCTTATTCTGTGTAATCTTAATGCTAGCCGCTTATTACGCTGTGCAAAAAGACTCACCGCCAAGTAAACAAGTTTTCATCAATGCAAATGTGCTAACGATGGACCCACAGAACAGTGTTGCGCAGGCTATCGCAATTGAAAACAAGCGCATTGTGGCCGTCGGCACGAATCAGCAGATCAAAGCCCTTATTGAACAAGATACAGTGATTCACGATCTTAAGGGAAAAACCTTATTGCCAGGGTTTGTCGATGCGCATAGTCACTTTCCTGGACTGGGTATGGGGCAGCTAACCGTTGATTTAAACAGTCCGCCTATCGGCGATATCGAGTCCATTCAAGGGATTATCTCGCGCCTAAAAGGCGAAGTCGGCAAGATCAAAGATGGAAAATTTCTTATTGGCGTGGGTTATGATGACAGTTTGCTGGTGGAAAAGCGTCATGTAAATCGGGATGATCTAGACCTAGTATCTAAAACTAAGCCCGTTTTTCTAATGCATGTATCTGGGCATATCGTTGCTGTAAACTCCAAGGCACTAGAAATTGCCGGATTAAATAGTGAGAGCGTTGCACCTAAAGGCGGGAAGTATGTCCGTGACGAAACGGGACGACTCACTGGGGTACTGGAAGAAACTGCTCGTCTTAAAATGCTTAAACTCGCCTTTGACCTTAGCTTTTTTGATTTCATCAACATGGTCGAGCAGGGCTCATCAGAATATGCGGCAGCGGGAGTGACAACCGCGCAATCAGGGCTAACCCATGAACCACAAATTCAAGGTTATAGCTTGATTGATAAGCTTGGACTGTTACCACAAAGACTGGTTATTTGGCCTGATATGGCGGCAGGCAAGCGTTGGGCTAACAATGAGTTTGATCCACAGAAATTCTCAACTGACAATGTCAAAATAGGTGCTGTTAAATTGGTTGCTGATGGTTCCATTCAAGGTTTTACCGGGTATTTGGGGCAAGCCTATCATAGTCATGCACCAGCACATGGTGACGAGGATTACGCCGGCTACCCATCGATGGATCAACTTAAATTAAATGAAGCCGTATTAGCTATGCATCAAAAAGGATTACAAGTTGCAATTCATGCCAACGGTGATGCTGCAATTGATATGGTTATTAATGCGGTTAAAAATGCGCAAACACAGGCGCCAAGAGAGGATGCGCGTCATATTGTCATTCATTCACAAATGGCGACCGAAAAGCAACTAAGACAAATGAAAGCGTGGGGATTAACGCCAAGCTTCTTTACCTCCCACACTTATTATTGGGGAGATCGTCATCGTGACATTTTTATTGGTCCCGAGCGAGCAAAAGAGATAAGCCCAGCAAAGAGCGCTGTTGATATTGGATTACCGTTTAGTTTCCACCTTGATACGCCAGTGGTACCGATGAGTCCACTCTTTGCGGTCTACTCTGGCGTCAATCGCGTGACGAGCTCAGGCAAAGTGTTGGGCGAGCACCAGCGGATTAGTGTAATGCAGTCCTTGCGAAGCGTAACTATTGATGCGGCATGGCAAATGTTTTTAGACAAAGAAATCGGTTCGATAGAAGTTGGCAAGCAAGCGGATCTCGTTATCTTAGATGCTAATCCGCTAGATAGACCTGATTCGATCGATAAGATTAACGTGTTGCAAACCTTTGTGGCTGGCCTAAGCATCTTTAAACGATAGGAATTTTCATATGCATAAACGTACAAGCGACGCGACAACAGAGCAGCGAAATGCATTAGCGCATATGTCAAACCTATTACGACAGATGATTGAAGATAGCATCACAATCGACGCTGATAGCTCGAAAATAACTGAAATCAATCAATTATTAGAAGAAGCAGCGTCACAGGTCAAATCGCATCGTAGCAATAAAAGAGCATTAGAGTACTACAACCCAGACTTTGGCGAGTTGATGAACAACATTCAGCCCTATAGCGCCATCAGCGGAGTCTACAATGCCGTTGCCGGGCCTGTAATGTTTAGCCAAAAAGGCAATAAAGTGATTGGTAAGGTGTCATATGGTCTTGCCTATGAAGGGCCGGCTAACTGTGTTCATGGTGGCATTATTTCCGGTGTGTATGATCAACTAATGGCTATCGCCAGCATGGCTAGTGGACGCTCTGGCCCCACCGCTTATCTTCACGTGGAATATAAAAATAAAACGCCGTTATTTGAAGAATTAGAGTTCCAAGCGTGGATAACCAAAGAAGAGAACCAAAAAGTCATTGTTCAAGGGCAGTGTTTACATAATGGTGATGTGGTTTCGACTGCCGAAGCATTATTTATTGCTCGTACCAAAATTTGATGGAGCGTAAAATTTTCAACTAATTCTTGGGGTGTTGTGTTATCGCACACACTCCAAATTCCCGTCCTGATGAAGATTAAATCGCTGCCGACCTGTTTTAGCTTAAACTCCTTAGCTTACATAAATTAATACACCCTGATGTTAGAACATGCCTAACTTGATTAAGTGTTGTTTAAATTTTGCAAATCTGTCGAAACTCACTATCTTTTATTGATACCTACGCAAGCGTAATTGGTATTGGAAATCAAAAAGCTATCAAAGGGATTGATGATGAAAAATTTATTCGTAGGCGCTGCTGCTTTGTTTTTGTTGCTTGGTTGCGAAAGTACCCCAAATAATCAGATAGCCGCATTTGGCCATTCGACAGGGCAAATCGTAAGCCAGGTAGATGTATTATTAGATGAGTTTAACAACGCGACATTAGAGCGCGGCTTTACCAGTCTTGCGGCTAACTACAAAGGGCAGTTTGCCGAAAAATTTAATCAACAGCTCCTAGCACAGCTCGCCAAACCACTAGATGCGAATGCCCAGCAACAGTTGGCCATTTATCGTCTTAATCGATCGTTAGGGGAGTATGCTTTGGCCTTGTCTGCCTTAGCTGACGCCAGAGCGTCGGTAGATATTGATGCCGCTAGTGCCAATTTGTTTGGTGCACTTAAAAGTTTTAATGCGCAATATAAGACAATTAAACGCACTGATGACAATCTATTCGAGAGTAATAAACTAATTACTATTCAAAGCGCAATTGCTGCGATAGGTAGTGAGGTTGTCGAGGCGAAACGCCGGGCCGCGCTAAAGCGTATTATTGTTGCTGCAAGGCCTAATATTGACACTATTTGCGATGCAATCATTAACCAGTTAAGCCATGCTGGGATTGAAGATGGGATTAGCATGTCCAGGGAATTTATTTTAAACCAGAAAATAGCAGAGTATCGACTGCTTAGCGCTAAGAAGAGCTCAAAGCTTAAATGGCGCATTGCTGAAGTTAAGCGTTTATGGCAGCTTCAGCAAGCATTGTTTCACTCAAAGCTATTGGTCCAGCAGAGCATTAAGGCGATAAAAGAAGTAAAAAGCGCCCATCAAATACTTGCCGATGAAGTGAGCCAGGAGATATATGCAAGCGCAGCAATAAGTCATGCCATTGGCCGAATGCAGTATATTAATAAACATTTTAATGACTTTGAGCAGTTCTTATTAAATTGCCAGCATACTGCAACGAATAGTAACGGGGTGTTGAGCTGTGAAGACTAATAGCGATAAGGAAATATGATGTCTAATCAAACAATAAGGCTGGGTTTAGTCGATGCGATTAATCAGTTAATGCGTCTCGCCGATGCTTGTGATGATGCTAACCAGGTATTTGAGCTAAACATTAAGATCAGGGAGCTGTTTCAACGGCTGGACCGTGTCATTGTGGCAGAGCTTGAGTCGAGCTCTGTGGCGTTTGATGAGGCGCTAATCGCTTTGGATAAACTTACCGCATCAGCCAAAGAAGCAATGGATGATACCAACAAGGTCGCGGCAACTATTGCCAAAGCAAATGATGCCATCGCAAAGGTGGAAAAAGTTGTTACTGGAGTTATGGGCATTCTGGCTATTTTGTAACGTTGCTATTGCCTATTGCTCATTTATTGCGTATAAGCTATCGCAAACATAAAGAGGCAGTAATAATGAGCGAACAACCATTTTGGAAAACAAAAACACTTGAGCAAATGAATGAGCAAGAGTGGGAATCATTATGTGATGGTTGTGCTAAATGCTGTTTAAATAAAGTGATTGATGATGAAACAGAAGAACTGTTTTTTACTAACGTTGCTTGTGAGCTACTTAATACAAAAAGTTGCCAGTGCAGTAACTACCCCAAGCGTTTTAAATTGGTCCCTGACTGTTTCAAGGTAACATTGGAAAATCGTGACAGTTTTAGCTGGTTACCGGTGAGCTGTGCCTATAGGCTGCTTGATGAGGGCAAAGAGTTACCAAGTTGGCATCCATTAATCGTCGGTAGCGCGAAAGAAATGCATCGCTTAGGTCAATCGGTACGCGGTAAAGTGATCAGTGAGAAGCAAGCAGGGGATTTGGAAGATCATATTGTTTATTGGCCGCTAAAGCTTGAACCGTAGTCAGCCTGATAGGCTGCTGCGGCTCAACGAGACCTGAGGCTTAAACCAAAAATCTATTACTGGGGCGTAAGCGATTTAGCACAATAATAGCTAATGCCAAGCTAAATCCGCTAAAAACAACAACCATCCATTGCGACATTGACCAGCCTAAAAACTGCCACGAGATGTTGGCGCAATCGCCGTTTGCTTCAAAAAATGCCGGAAACATTTCATCAAGCAATAACCATTGTGGAAAGTTAGGTCTAAAGTCACAACTAAAGAATGGCGATGGGTTTATTTGAATATCGACGTGCTCTAACGCAATTTGCAGGCCCTTTATTGCACTGTAGCCCCAGATGCCATAGCCTAATAAACGACAAATGAATTGTTTGGGCGCAATGGCACCAACTAGTCCGGCAATTGCAATCCCCAAAATAGCCGTGCGCTGATAAATACACATTACGCATGGAGCAAGCCCCATAACGTATTGAAAATATAAGGCGGTGACTTCTAGCGCAACCGCAACGCCACTGAGTGCCAACCACGCACGGCGGTCAGTGCCCAGTCCATTAAGAAAATTCAGCATATAAAACTCATTAAATTAAAAACTTAGACGAATTTATCATAACTTCACTAAGTGAGTTAAGTAACTAATCTATTTTTTGTTTGCTTTGGATGAAAAAAAAGCGCCATAAAGGCGCTTTTATTTTCTAACTAAAGCTTAGTGACCGCCGGATTTTCCAGAGGATACTTCGCTTGCACTATGATGGTGGATAATTCCCTGGTCATAATACTTCTTAGTCATATCATCCAAGAATCCGCTCTGAATCATCATAAAACCAACGATTGATAGAACAATAGTGTAAGGCAGTGCCATATAAACCATACGTCCGTAGCTTAATCGAATTAACGGTGCTAATGCTGAAGTTAATAGGAATAAGAACGCTGCTTGACCATTTGGTGTTGCAACACTTGGTAAGTTGGTACCAGTGTTGATTGCTACTGCCAGCATATCAAATTGATCGCGGGTGATTTGTCCATTTGCCAATGCTGATGAAATTTGTTCAATGTATACGGTTCCAACGAACACGTTATCACTCACCATGGAAAGCAGGCCATTTGCCATATAGAACATTACCATTTGCGTGGTACCTTCATACGTCAGTACCCAGTCAATTACTGGTGTGAACAAATGCTGGTCGATAATTACTGCTACAACGGCAAAGAATACACCAAGTAATGCAGTGAATGGCAGGGCCTCTTCAAAGGCTTTACCTAATGCGTGCTCTTCGGTTATGCCATTGAATGACGTTGCTAATACGATAACAGATAGGCCAATTAAACCAACTGCGGCGAAATGGAATGCCAGGCCGACAACTAACCAAATTGCGATAACCCCTTGGATAATCAATTTTGCATTATCTTTTGACGTTCTATTACTGTCTTGGTCTTTGGCAAAATCAGCAAGCACTTTGTGTACATTCTCTGGCAATTTAACGCCATAGCTAAACCAACCCATTTTCTCAACGGTATAACAGGTGATAAGTCCACAAATGAATACCGGAATAGTGACTGGCGACATACGGATAGCAAATTCAATAAAATCCCAACTCGCTTTTTCAGCAATAATTAAGTTCTGTGGTTCACCAACCTTGGTCATTACGCCACCAAGTGCAGTACCAACACCAGCATGCATCAATAGATTACGCAAGAAGCCACGAAATTGCTCTAAATCTTCACGGTGCTGATCGTGGAAGTCTCCTTCATGGGTATGGTCATGGTCATGGGCGTATCCTTTACCCGAAGAAACCTTGTGATAGACGCTATAGAAGCCAATCACAACGCTAATAACTACGGCGATAACCGTTAGTGCATCGAGGAACGCTGATAAGATAGCGCCAGCGAAACAAAAGGCTAGAGAAAGTGCTGCTTTTGAGCGTACTTTAGTGATTAGCTTTGTGAACACATAAAGCAACAGCTCTTTCATGAAGTAGATGCCCGCTACCATAAAGATAAGCAACAAGATCACTTCCATGTTCGCTGACATTTCATGCAACACCATGTCCGGCGAGGTCATCCCAATAGCAACAGCTTGGATCGCTAGTAAACCACCAGGTTGTAACGGATAACATTTTAGTGCCATCGCAAGGGTGAAAATAAACTCAGCAACAAGTAACCAGCCGGCAACGAATGGGTCAAACTGAAAAAAGACAATGGGGTTTATAATTAAAAAGGTAATAATCGCAGTTTTATACCATTTAGGTGAATTACCTAAAAAGTTCAACATGAATGCTTTGCTAAGCGGCATTGTAGACATTGGTTCCTCGCAATCGGCGAAATAGGTTGTAATTAAATAAGCAGGCAATCTACCAAGTATTGTTTTGATAAGCACTCGGTAAATAGTCTAAGGCAAACTTATTTGGGCCAAATCAACTGATGCGTGATTTTTAGCCAAATAAATTCCCTAAATTTCCCTGCACATAGCTTCTCATAAATAAGTATGGGAAAAAGCACTGTGCAATCATACAAGCGATTAACGAAAAAATCCTATAAATTAGCAATATTTTTTACATTGATGAAATTTGTTTGAACTGGTTTGATAAGTTGGTAATAAATCTGTATCTATTTTTGCCAGCTCTGTTATGATTCTAAAAAATTTTAGTGGTTTAACTTAGGTTTAGTGATGATTTATAAGGCAGCAAGCCCTGCAGGTTTTGCGGAAGAATATTTGGTTGATTCAATATGGACGGGGCGCTTCCCTCCTGGCTCATATTTACCAGCAGAACGAGAACTGTCAGAGTTAATTGGTGTAACGCGAACGACCTTACGTGAAGTATTACAACGTCTGTCTCGGGATGGTTGGCTGCACATACAACACGGTAAGCCAACGAAAGTTAATAATTATTGGGAAACTGCTGGGCTAAATGTATTGGTGACGATGGCTAGACTGGACCAGCGTGGCATCCCAGAATTAGTTGACCAACTGTTGTCAGCGCGGACTAATGTTTCTGTCATTTACATTCGTGCAGCAATGAAAAATGCGGCTGAAAAATCTGTAGATATAATTAATCAATATAAAGAATTGGAAGATAATGCAGAAGCATATTCTGACTTTGACTATTCTTTACATCACCAGTTGGCTTTTGCCTCTGGCAACCCAATTTATGTATTGATCTTAAATGGTTTTAAGGATTTGTATGGTCGCGTTGGCAAGCTATACTTTGAAATGCCTGAAGCCAGACGCCTGGCAGATAACCACTACGATGAGCTAATTAAACTTGCTCAAAGTGGTGAGTACGACCAAGTGATTGGCGCCTTGCGCCGCTATGGTTTGAAAACGGGTAAGCTCTGGCAGTCGCTTCGCGAGCGCCTACCGACCGATATTGTAGACCCTATTCGATAGGCATTGATACAAGATGCCCCCAGCAGAAAAAAGCAAAGCCACTGGCTTTGCTTTTTTTGTTGCCGTTATTTGTAATCAGGCAGGGTTACATTGAGTTCTAAGACGGCTAAATCATCATTTTGTTCAAATTCAACACTGACCTTGTCTTCAGATACTTTCACATATTTTGCAATGACTTCAAGAATGTCTTGTTTCAACTGCGGTAAGTAATCTGGACTCAATCGGTTTTGCCGCTCGTGTGCGACAATGATTTGCAGGCGTTCTTTCGCTAGAGACGCAGTGCTCTTTTTACTTTTTCGAAAATAATCTAATAGTGACATTATTTACCCCCAAAAATACGTTTAAATAGGCCTTTCTTTTCTTTTGTTAGGAAACGGAAGTCTACTTCTTCACCCAACAAACGTGCAATCGTATCCGAATAAGCTTGTCCAGCATCACTTTGACTATCATGTACTACTGGTTCACCTGAATTTGATGCCTTTAATACGGCTTGAGATTCCGGAATAACACCAAGTAATTTAATCGCGAGAATGTCAACAATATCTTCAACGCTTAACATTTCACCTTCATCAACTCGACTAGGGTTATAGCGCGTGACTAAAAGGTGCTCTTTTATAGGTTCCAGACCCTGCTCTGCACGTAGTGACTTACTTTGTAAAATACCCAATATACGATCGGAATCGCGTACAGAAGATACTTCAGGGTTGGTGGTGACAATCGCTTGATCAGCATAATATAACGCCATCATTGCCCCAGCTTCAATACCGGCTGGTGAATCACAGATAATGTACTCAAATGATTCTTTTAGCTCATCAATCACTTTACCCACGCCTTCACGGGTTAGTGCATCTTTGTCGCGGGTTTGTGATGCTGGCAAGATGTAAAGACCATCAACTCGCTTGTCCTTTATCAGGGTCTGGTTAATGTTAGATTCGCCATTAATCAAATTAACAAAATCATAAACCACACGGCGCTCGCAGCCCATAATAAGGTCTAGGTTACGTAAACCAATATCGAAATCGATAATGACGGTTTTGTGTCCTTGCAGCGCTAGGCCTGTGCCAATTGCTGCGCTTGAAGTTGTTTTGCCTACACCGCCTTTGCCGGATGTAACAACGATAACTTGAGCCATTTAATGCTTCCCTTTAATTGTTCATTGCTGGCAGCGCGTCGATAACGAGCTGCTCATGTTCTAATTTGATGAAACCTGATTGTTGCCAATGAGATTGTTCAATTGCTTCACTTAACCAATAAGTTCCAGCTATTGATACAAGTTCTGGCTCAATGGATTGACAGAATATTGCACTTTCCTTATTGCCTTTTGCTCCGGCAATCGCTCGACCACGTAGCTTACCATAAATATGAATATTTCCGTCACTGATCACTTCCGCGCCATTACCTACCGAACCAATAATAACCAAATCACAGTCTTTTGCGTATATTTGCTGGCCTGAACGGACGTTTTGTTTAACTATTTTAGCGGCTTTTGCAGCAACCGCTGGAACAGGCTTTGCTTCTACGGCTATCTCTTTTGTGGCGATAGTCGATGCTGCTTCTTGCAATGACGGCTTGGTATTTACTTTGGGTTGCTGCAGTGTTGCCAGCCCAGCAATACGCGCTTGTTTCTTTTGCGCGTTACTGCCATTACATATGCCGACACAGATAAAATCCTTCGCTTCTATTGATTGTTTTAATAGCAAAAAGTCAATATCAGCATCGCCAATTTGCTCAATATTTACAACTAATGGTGCGCGGTAGAAAAAAGAAGGGGCTTGTTCTAACTTTTTCGTTAATTGCTGTTGTAATTTTTCGAGGTTGTTGTCCTCTAATTGCAGCACTGATAATGGAAAAAGGCTGCCTTTAAGCTGCGCACTCGTCTGTGGCATATGAAAATCCCTGAAAATAACAAATCAAATGCTATTAATAATTATTTTTTATTGATGCTCATGGTATATTCTCGAATATTAGTTATCAAGTCGTCTATACAGGTTTTTAATTCCCAATGATCGTATCCGTGTACAAAAGTCCGAAAAAAGCAGACACCTATCTCTATATTGAAAAAAGAGATGATTTTTCACCTGTGCCCAAAGCACTATTGACCACCTTTGGTCAACCTAAATTCGTAATGATGGTGGCGCTCCAAAAGCGTGACCTTTCGATGGCGGATAAGAAGAAAGTAATAGCAAAAATTAGAGAGCAGGGGTTTTATCTGCAAATGCCACCACCGGAAGTTGACTTACTTAAAGAATTTAAACAAAATCAAAGCTAAGTTAGTTAAATTTAGGTTGTTCTTATGATATTTAAAATGGTTTCGGCAAGCCTGATTGCTTTGCTTAGTTGCACTGCGACTGCTCAACAAGCTCAACCATTTGCGCAAACAGTTTTGCAATTGAAAGACTCATTGGCAAATGAGTCACTTAGCAAGGCACAAATTGAAAACGCTTTCTCAACGGTAAAACGAGTAAGAAAGTCTGGTCATAAAAATAACGTTAAAGAGCAACTTAACGTGGGGCAGTTTGGTTATCTTGAAGTCTACCTGCCTCATTTGGTTAATGACGACCTGGTTAAAAGCGCGCGTACTTTCTTTAAAGACAATTTGGCACTGATGCAAGCCTTGGAAAAAAAATACCAGGTCCAACCAAGGTTTCTTGTTGCACAATGGGGTATAAGTAATCAATTTGCTTCAACAAGTTATGGCTATGATGCTTTATCTATTTTAAGTTCGCTCGTCCATGCCAAATCTGAAAAGGTCACAATAGACGACATACAGAGCACGGTGCAGTTAATGACTAGCAAGGCAATGGGTGATATTGCGATTACGAGTAACTGGCAAGGTAAACTCGGCTTACTCAATATGACCCCAGGCCAAGTACTCAGTGGTTATCAGGATTATGATAGTGATGGCAGCGTTGATATCTGGGGTACCACTTCCGATGCGCTTGCTACGGCGGCTCAGTATTTATCAAAGCAAGGGTGGGATCATTCACAAACTTGGGGCCGACAAATAAAATTGCCAAAAGATTTTGACGAGGCGCTGCTCTTAGACACCAAATACCGTACATTGGCCCAGTGGAGCGAGATGGGATTAATTCGCTTTGATGGGCGTGCACTACCAAGGGCGCAGGTGCAGGCTAGGTTAACGGCACCTGACGGTTTAAACGGACGCGTCTATCTGACTTACAAGAACTTCGAGTTACTTAGTCAGCTAAACCAATCGCCATATGATTCAATCGCAGTCGGTTACTTAGCCAATAGAATCAAATTCCCAGCGATTAATTAAAACCTTTGTTACCAATCTACAAGCTAGTTAAGGTTTTATGTAGTTGTCACTACCGTCAACTTTATTAAAAAATACAGCGCCAGATCCAAGCAGTTAATCTAGTGGTGTGATCTATCACTCAAATTTGTGAAAAGCCGCTTAGGTTTGGCGCGATTTCATACTAATTTGTCGGATAAAACCGTAGACTTTCTGCGGCTTAATATTATTTGAGAATTAAATTATGAATGTTTTAACTGTTGATTATAGTGCCAAAGACGCGCCGCAGCGTTTTGTTGAATCATTGCACAACACTGGTTTTGGTGTGTTAACTAATCACCCTATAGCGAAAGAAAAAGTTCAGGCTATCTATGATACTTGGTATCAGTTCTTTATGAGCGAAGCGAAGCATGACTTCCTGTTTAGCAAAGAAACCCAAGATGGTTATTTCCCTCCTTCTGTATCTGAGACTGCCAAGGGTCACAGTGTAAAAGACATCAAAGAATACTTTCATTGCTACCCGTGGGGCAAAATGCCGCCTCATTTAAAAACTCAGATAATGGAATACTATTCGTTAGCCAATTCGCTTGCTCAAGAGTTATTGGGATGGATTGAAGAACACGCTCCAAGTGATGTTAAAGCAAAGTTCAGTCAATCACTACCATCAATGATCGAAGGCAGTGAAGGTACCTTACTGCGGGTGCTCCATTACCCTCCGATGACGGGCGAAGAAGAACCCGGCGCTATTCGCGCAGCCGCTCACGGAGACATTAACTTGTTAACCGTATTACCTGCTGCAAATGAGCCTGGCCTGCAGGTGGTTGCAAATGACGGCAGTTGGGTTGATGTACCATGTGATTTCGGTAACCTAATTATTAATATCGGCGATATGTTGCAAGAAGCGTCGGGTGGTTATTACCCATCGACGATTCACCGGGTGATAAACCCAACAGGTGGCCGCACTGAAAAATCACGCATTTCATTGCCTTTGTTTTTACACCCTAATCCAGAGGTCAAACTATCTGATAACTATACGGCTGGTAGTTACCTAGAGGAACGCTTGCGTGAGCTAGGCGTTAAGTAAAGCAAAAGTTTAATTGATTAAAAAAGGCGCGGTTAGCGCCTTTTTTGCGTTTTATTGGATAAATAACTTGAGTATTAAGTGATCTGTCGTAAATAATTGATGGAAGAAATTAATTTCTAGAAAGATATTGAAATTTTATGATTCAGCCCAATATATCTATTACTAGAACTTGTGGATCACATTGAGAGAGAACAACATGCCATTAGAGCGCTCAGAACGCATTGATATTCCTGTTTTACCATTACGCGATGTTGTCGTGTATCCGCACATGGTGATCCCATTATTTGTTGGCCGAGAAAAATCCATACGTTGCCTGGAAGCAGCGATGGAACAAGATAAGCTGATATTGCTTGTGGCCCAAAAAGATTCAAACGTCGATGACCCGACGGTCGATGAAATTTATAACGTGGGCACTGTTGCCACGA
Organism: uncultured Gammaproteobacteria bacterium; assembly: GCA_937139475.1. GTDB lineage: Bacteria > Pseudomonadota > Gammaproteobacteria > Enterobacterales > Psychrobiaceae > Psychrobium. The sequence continues at coordinate 22,912 of CAKZQF010000216.1, forward strand.
TTCTACAGTTGTTAAAGCTTCCCGATGGAACGGTTAAAGTATTGGTAGAAGGTAGCCAGCGTGCTCGCATCAATAAGCTATCTGTCACAGATGAATTATTGAGTGCCGATGCTCAATACATCGCAACCACTCCATTAGATGATTTGGAACAAGAGGTGCTGATCCGTACCGCGGTTGCCCAATTCGATTCTTATATCAAGCTTAATAAAAAGATTCCGCCAGAAGTACTTACTTCTTTATCTGGCATTGACGATGCTGCGCGCCTCGCTGACACCATGGCTGCCCACATGACGTTAAGTCTTGAGGACAAGCAACAGGTGATAGAAATCGAAGGGATTAACGAGCGTTTAGAATTTCTGTTAACGATGATGGAATCAGAGATTGATTTGCTGCACATGGAAAAGAAAATCCGTGGACGCGTTAAAAAGCAGATGGAAAAGTCCCAGCGTGAGTATTACCTCAACGAGCAAATGAAAGCCATCCAGAAAGAAATTGGTGAGTTGGATGACACACCAGATGAAATGGAAGAGCTGGCGATAAAAATCAAAGAGTCTGGCATGTCAGCTGATGCCAAAAAGAAAGCAGAAGCTGAGTTGCAGAAATTAAAAATGATGTCTCCAATGTCTGCGGAAGCGACTGTGGTACGCAGTTACGTTGACTGGATGATTTCTGTGCCATGGAAAAAGCGCAGCAAGGTTAAGAAGGATTTAAGCAAGGCAAATGTTGTGCTTAATGCTGACCATTTTGGTTTGGAAGAAGTCAAAGAGCGTATCTTGGAATATCTCGCGGTGCAATCACGTGTGCGTCAATTGAAAGGTCCAATCTTGTGTTTAGTTGGCCCTCCAGGGGTTGGTAAAACATCCCTGGGTCAGTCAATTGCCAAAGCAACCGGACGAAAATATGTCCGAATGGCACTAGGTGGGGTACGTGATGAAGCTGAGATTCGCGGCCATCGCCGTACCTATATCGGTTCGATGCCAGGAAAATTAATTCAGAAAATGGCAAAAGTGGAAGTTAAAAATCCATTATTTCTACTTGATGAGATAGATAAAATGAGCTCTGATATGCGTGGCGATCCTGCTTCGGCACTATTAGAGGTCCTCGATCCTGAGCAAAATAATAGCTTTAATGACCATTACCTTGAAGTCGATTATGATCTTTCTGATGTGATGTTCGTTGCAACATCTAACTCAATGAATATTCCTGGTCCGCTGTTGGATCGTATGGAGGTCATTCGTCTCTCTGGTTATACCGAAGATGAGAAGTTAAACATTGCTAAGCAACATTTACTCACTAAACAGATTGAGCGCAATGGACTTAAGGCAAAAGAAATTGAAATAAGTGACAGTGCAATCATCGGCATTATCCGTTATTACACCCGTGAAGCCGGTGTGCGCTCCCTGGAACGAGAAATTTCAAAACTATGCCGTAAAGCCGTTAAGCAATTGCTGCTTAAGGAAGTTACCGGCAAAGTAACGGTTAATGATAAAAATCTTAATGAATACTTAGGCGTGCAGCGTTTTGACTATGGTAAATCTGCAGGTAACAACCAAATCGGTCAAGTGACTGGACTTGCATGGACTGAGGTTGGCGGTGATTTACTGACTATTGAAACAGCTTCTGTCATTGGTAAAGGCAAATTGACCTATACCGGCTCGTTGGGCGATGTAATGCAAGAGTCAATTCAGGCAGCAATGACCGTAGTTCGCTCTCGCAGTGAAAAATTACGTATTAATAGTGATTTTCATGAGAAACGTGATATTCATGTGCATGTACCTGAGGGGGCAACCCCTAAAGATGGACCAAGTGCCGGTATTGCCATGTGTACGGCACTGGTGTCGAGTCTGACTGGTAACCCTGTGCGCGGTGACGTAGCGATGACTGGTGAAATTACGCTACGTGGTGAAGTGTTGCCAATAGGTGGCCTTAAAGAGAAACTGCTTGCTGCTCATCGCGGTGGTGTTAAGCGCGTATTGATCCCTTATGAAAATGAGCGTGACCTTGCTGAAATCCCAAAAAATGTTATTGGTGATTTAGAGATTCACCCGGTACGTTGGATTGATGAAGTGTTAACCTTAGCGTTAGAGCATGATCCACAAGGATTTTGTATAGAAAATAGTAAATAAGTGGGCTTAAATCAGTAAAACAGTTAAAAAAGTACAATTTTTTAAAAAAAAGTAGTTTTAATTGTCAAAAACTGTGATAGCCTAGCTTACGTTGAATTGCTATAAAGCAGTGTTGGCGCGAGATAGCGGCAATTGACACTTTGTAGAATAAGACGATAACAAGGTTCATTTTACGATGTCGTTTAATGATCAATAACAAAAAAAGATACAGCCCAGGAAGTTAAGGCTGTTGTAACAAGAAAAACTGAAGGGGATGACATGAACAAATCACAACTTATTGATAAAATGGCTGAAAGCGCTGATATCTCAAAAGCTAACGCTGGTCGCGCATTAGATTCATTTATCGAGACTGTTACCGATGCACTTAAAGAAGGTGATAAGGTTTCTCTAGTTGGTTTTGGTACTTTCGAAGTACGTCAACGCTCTGCTCGCACTGGTCGTAACCCACAAACGGGTGCAGAGATCAAAATTGCTGCAGCAAACGTTCCAGCATTCAAAGCTGGTAAAGCACTTAAAGATTCTGTGAACTAAGACTGGTTCCTATAAAGAATTAAGGAGTGGTAGTTCAGTTGGTTAGAATACCGGCCTGTCACGCCGGGGGTCGCGGGTTCGAGTCCCGTCCACTCCGCCA
>CAKZQF010000217.1 GCA_937139475.1 uncultured Gammaproteobacteria bacterium
GGTCATACGACGACAAAGCGGCTTCAACAAGTGATTAAAGCCCGGATTATGACGCCAACCGTTGCAGCCATGCTGGCCCGAGTAGAAGAGGATGTTTGGCATGAGCAAGCATAAGTCGGTTTGGCTGCTGTGTCTGGCACTGATGCTGGAGATTATTGCCATTGGCGTGTTAGTGCCCGGTGATTGGACTGGCCGGGTCATTAGTAAAGAGAAGCAGATGATCCAAAATCAATTGGGCGCTCAAACAAGCTATTGGATTGGTCAAACTAGCCATGGCTGGTATCAATCATGGGTTGTGGATACGCAGATGGAGCAATCTGTGCGTGATTTTCTAATCCCCACTGAAGAGCAGCGACTGCGCTCTAAAGGGATGGAGAACATGGGAGGCTTTTGGTTTGTCTGGGTAGAAGACCGTATTCAGGCATTTTTTGATGTGTTGTACCAGGTGTTCACTCGATTTGCTTTGCTGATGGTCTGGTTGCCCTTTGCGCTTATTCTCATGTTACCGGCGCTGTGGGACGGCTTGATGACCTGGAAGATTAAGAAAACAACCTTTGATTTTTCGAGCCCTATCATTCACCGCTACAGCATGATTATCCTGGGCTCAGGCGTCATCTTGCTGTTTATGGGATTGTTCGCCCCGCTGGCTATTCCACCGGTGGTACTACCGTCGCTGATCATCGGCTTGGCATTGATGGCAGGGTTGGCGTTAAGTCACTTGCAGAAGAAGATATGAGGCCTAAATTGATAGTTACCAAGACAGGATGATATGAATATCTGACTTATTCATATCATTAGTTGATTCGATTATGAGTTTTATTCAAATCATGTTATGATTTGAAAATACTGTTATTTAAATCAAAAAGGCGACAAGATGTGGATCTGGCAACAAGCTGACTGGCCGAACTTTATCTGGGATGAAAAAGTCATTGAACCCAAGTTACGCGACATTCGCTTTCACCAAGGAATGTTGTTGGGCAAGATGTCGAGCCAACCTAAAGACCAAAGGCAAAGTATGTTAGACACGCTATTGGCGAACATTATTCATTCGAGTGCCATTGAAGGTGAAAAGCTCAATGCTTTTTCTGTTCGCTCTTCCTTGGCTAATAAGCTCGGTCTTTCTGAAGACAAACCATTTCCAACCACTGAACGCACTGATGGCTTAGCAGAAATAATGTTAGATGCGGTGGAGAATTTAGACTCGCCGCTCTCACTTGAAAGAATATTGCAATGGCATCAACGGCTGTTTCCTGAGGGTTACACCTTGTTCAACCCTGTTATAGGGGGGCGGTTACGTGGGGATGAGCCTATGCAGGTAGTATCGGGTAGGATTGATAAACCCACGGTGCATTTTGAAGCGCCAAGCCGAGATGTGCTTGAGTCCGAACTGGACGTGTTTATCCGCTGGTTTAATGACTCTCGTGAGGACCCAGCTTTAGATCCATTGCTTAGAGCTGCGATAACACATCTTTGGTTTGTGACGCTCCATCCTTTGGATGACGGCAATGGCAGGATCACCCGCTTACTCACTGATTTGGCGCTGGCCCAGGCTGAGCGCCAATCTGTCCGATTCTATGCAATGTCAGTGGCGATTCTAGCCAACCGTAAAAGCTACTACGAAATATTAGAGCAATCCCAGAAAGGTGAACTTGATATTACCGCTTGGCTTATGTGGTTTTTAAACACCTTAGGTGAAACCTTCACCAATGTGCTCGAAGAAATCGACCAAACGGTTTTTAAAACAAACTTCTGGCGAAATGTCGATCAAACGCGACTGTCCTCGGAACAAGTAAAAGTGCTCAATCGAATGCTTGATGGGGATTTTGACCAAGGCATTAATACGTCGCAATATCATAAAGTGGCGAAAGTGAGTAAGCCAACCGCGTCTCGTCATTTAGCGGCTTTGGTCGAGCTTGGTTGCTTGGTAAAAAGTGATGCTGGGGGCAGGAGTACTCGGTATAAGCTGGCGCACTTGAGTTAAAAAAACGCACATTGATGGTGTGCTCCGATAGAACCAGAGACAGTTTTCAACTAGCTTAAGGTTTACGTGTTCGAGCGTTTTTGTGTGTAAGTTGGCGCTCGATGAGTGAAAATTCGTGACTGAGTTTATGATATTCACGTGCAACACTTTGATTTTTAAGTGCCTTTCCTTTCAATGTTTTTAGAGACATCAATTTTATCGGATAGCGCGGAAAACCTCGCCGTTCAGGGCGAGGATGAATAGCGCAACGGCGAAGCCGTTCTGAGGGCTACGCCGGAGTTTGTTGCTGCTCAATATACTGCCGGATGATCTCAATTGGCGCACCACCACAGCTCCCCGCAAAATAACTGGGCGACCAGAGCGCACCTCCCCAGAGTTTCTTTTTGATCGAAGGGTAATTCTTTTTTCGGATCATCCGGCTGGATACACCTTTGAGACTGTTAACCAGATTCGACACGGCCACCTTCGGCGGGTAATTCACCAACAAATGCACATGGTCGTCTTCACCGTCGAACTCAACCAGCTCTGATTCAAAATCAAGACAGACCTTTTCAAAAAAGATTTTTAGATCATCCAGCACTTCTTTGGTAAAGACATTTCGTCGGTATTTTGTTACAAAGACCAAATGAACGTGCATTTTAAAAACACAATGCCTGCCATGCCTTAAATCGCTTTCAATTTCCATAGACCAATCTATAATTGAGTTGTATTGACACAGTATGAGCAAGCCATGCAACGACTGCAAGCTTACAAATTCGAACTGATTGTCACTGGAGAGCAGCAGCGCCAGATGCGCCGCTTCTCCGGTGCTTGTCGGTTTGTCTATAACAAGGCGCTGGCGTTGCAAAAAGAACGACATGAGCAGGGTGAAAAGAAACTATCGGCCTTTGAACTGAATAATCTGTTACCACAATGGAAAGCAGAGCCAGAAACAAAATGGCTGTCTGATTCACCTTCTCAAACGCTGCAACAGTCGCTGAAAGATTTAGATCGGGCGTACAAAAATTTCTTTGCCAAACGAGCAGACTTCCCGCGCTTCAAAAAGAAGGGTCAGTCAGATAGCTTTCGCTATCCACAAGGGGTGAAACTGGAGCAAGGCAATAATCGACTCTTCCTGCCCAAGCTCGGCTGGCTGCGTTACCGCAACAGCCGGACGGTGGAAGGTGAGATTAAAAACGTCACGGTCAGTCAGGTTTGTGGTAAGTGGTATGTATCGATCCAGACCGAGCGGGAAGTTGAAATTGCCGTGCATCAGGGCGATGCCATCGGCCTTGACATGGGCATTGCCCGCTTTGCCACCCTGTCCGATGGCCGTTTCTACGCCCCGCTCAACAGTTTCAAACGGCACGAAACCGCTTTGCGCAAGGCGCAGCAGGCCATGAGCCGCAAGGTAAAATTCAGCAATAACTGGAAAAAGGCCAAAGCCAAAGTTCAGCGCATTCATTCCAATATCGGCAACAGCCGCCGTGACTACCTGCATAAAATCTCAAACGACATTAGCAAAAACCACGCGATAGTCTGTATTGAAGATTTGCAGGTCAAAAACATGTCAAAATCAGCGGCAGGAACCGCCGAGCAACAGGGTAGGAATGTCAGGGCGAAGTCAGGCCTGAATAAAGCCATTCTTGATCAAGGCTGGTTTGAGTTCCGTCGCCAGCTCGATTACAAGCTGGCATGGAATGGCGGCCACCTGATCGCCGTTCCACCGAAAAACACCAGCCGGACGTGTCCGTGCTGTGGTCACATATCGAAGGATAACCGCGCCACGCAAGCTCGGTTTGCCTGTGTGGAATGTGGCTTTGAAGAAAACGCCGATGTCGTCGGCGCGATCAATGTATTAAGGGCGGGACACGCCCGATTAGCCTGTGAAGTGAGTGGTGCAACAATGCCGCCAGCAGCAGGAACCCACCGAAGCGAGTCCGGCGTTCGCGCCTAACCGCAGTAGGAATCCTCGTCGTTTACGGCGAGGAGGATGTCAACCCAATGCTAGTTCATAAGGCTGGACGTGTAACGAGGCCTTTTGATTTTTGAGTACTGATAAATCATAAGCATTTTGCAGGCGCAACCATTGCTCAGCAGAGGGCTTAGCAAAAGCCAACTCCAAGCGTACAGCCATTTCCGGAGTGATTGCACCTTGTCCGTTTAATACCTTGGATAGTGTTTTACGGTTGATATTTAAGTGCTTTGCAACACCGGTAATCGTTAACTCTAACGGCTCGATGACCAACTCTTTTAATATCTCACCAGGGTGAGCGGGGTTATGCATAGTCATGAGTGATAATCCTCGTAGTTAACAATTTCAGCCTCACGTCGGTTAAATCTGAATGTAATGCGCCAATTACCAAGAACTAATAGTAACCCTTAAGCTTACGATATCAATATGATTGTAAGAGCAGAATCGCTAAGCCACCTCAAAACCTTCAAGAATTCGGCATCTAGCTGACCACTGAAGCTACCAATCCCAAGGCATCCTTCACTTCTCAATTCAAACAACGAGGAGTGACTATGGAACCTGTGAGTATTCCATCCTATATCGATGACCCGCCGCACTTCCTGCTTTGGAGTGCCGATGAGATGGCTCCCATTCTGTTGGGGCTAGTGATCGGCATTTTTAC
>CAKZQF010000218.1 GCA_937139475.1 uncultured Gammaproteobacteria bacterium
AAACTCGCGCAGCAAACTTATTAGGTATTAACCGTGGAACACTTCGCAAGAAGCTAAAGAAATACGGCATGAACTAACGAAAACTTAGTAACATACTGAATTAAAAGCCTAATTAATGAAAGTTAATTGGGCTTTTTTATTATATGTACCCTCACATGTACCCCGAAGGATTTGCTAACATGGGAAATACAAAAGCTAATACTGGAGTTGAATGGTTTGATGTATCAAACTACGAATGCCTTAATGAACTGACTGTTGGTGAGTTTTGCCATGAGCTTTATACTAGAATTTTCATATTAAGAATAATAGACGATCCTCAAAACGAAATCATGGCTCATTACGCCTCATGGATCCCAGTACTAAACGGTGATGTCGTACTCGACTATGCATTCGCACCAGCACCGACAACTACAATCAAACTCACTGATGATGATTGCTTATGTCAAGCTAGTGAAAAGACTGAGCTTGGCGTTGTGCCATTAACTAAGCAACACTTTGATGGTATCAGCGAATATATCAACAAAGCACAGTTCAAGTTAAACCTTCCTGTCGTAGAAAATGTAAAATCTATCTATGACAACATATGCGAGCAATGCCAGCATAAATTAAAGATTAGTGCCAAGGCAGATAGCCGTAAAAGCAAACACCAAGCTATAAGCATGGGGATATTCTGTGAACCATGCGCAACCAACTTGGTAAAAAAACACAAAGCTATCATTAAGCCGATTGAACAGATTACAACGTGCTCGTGTGAAAAATCGAAAGCTTCCTTTGTCGACTTTAACTATTATTTCAACAAAAAAGGGAATGTTTTACGAGTCGACCTCGAATCATTTACTAACGAAGAACTTCTTCAACATTTTAGTTTTCAAATAGAGAAAATGAGAGATCACTTCAATGTACCAGAGCCCACAGCAAACAAGCATCGCAAGCTAATAAAAGACGCGTTGAAGTATAAATTAATTCCAGTTTTTGATTTGCTGATTCAAGATAAGCAACCTTTGATTTTTAATGGTATTACTGGCTTGAGTGGTTGCGAGCTCACGCACGAAAAGCTATCTCAGTTGGTATTTAACGAAGATGATGCGGGTCGAGATCGCGATTGGGTTAGAAAAGAACTTAAAGAATATCGAAAGAGAATGCTAGCCCCCTTTGCAATTGAACAAGTCTTAGCCGATATAAAAAGTAAACCATCAATATTAAAAATGAAAGTTTGCGACTTATAAATTAATAATATTGCACCTAACACTCAAACAAATTCATTGGGAGGGGGAAAACTAATTTATTTTCCCCCCATCACAGCAACAACCCTCCCTGATAAATTCTTCAAACACGTTCAAATACAACTGAAGAGGTATCATGACAGACCTAATAAAGAAAACCGAAGATCGAATCATCCGAGAAGCGGAGCGCTTGCACCTGACGAGTATCAGCCGATCACAATGCTACCAGCTAGAGAAAAGAGGCTTGTTCCCTCAGCGGATTAAATTAGGAAACCGAAGCGTGGGATGGCGCCTGAGTTCGATAATTGCGTTTATAAAAAATCCAATGTCTCCTACCAGTGAAGTGTAATTATGACCATAAGCAAATTCAAGAGAAAACAACGATGCCAGCTGGTGGCTGAAAGTTACGAGGCAAATCGTATCCTGCGGATCAAAGATATATGTGAAATAGAGAACATTCACAGAACAACGTTACATCGCTGGATAAAAGCGGGCTTTATTGTCAAACCAATCATCAGGCGTGGTCGAGTTTTTGGTTGGCACGAAGTTGATTACAGAAGGTGGAGAGAAGCACAATAACTACTGTCGTACTAATGAAAATGAAGGGGCAGCTATCTGCCCTTTTTTTAAAGTAAGCGTGCAACAAAATACAACAATAATGTCTACTTTGTTCCACGCATAATTCGAAATTATTTATTTCAAACCACTAATGGGTGGTTATTTCAACTTAATAGCCATCAAAAAAAGCGCAGGATATAATAATTATTATGTTTAAAAATCTAGACTTTGAGAATTTTTATTATCTAGGGTTTGAATGGAGAGTAATGCCATTTAAAGCTGGGCTCAACCAAAAGATCCTTAAGAGACTCTTAGAACAACTATTTGAAATGCTAGACCGTTACTCCAAAGTTCTTGTCGTTCGATTTGAACTTAATTTCTATGACAACCAAAGTAACAACAAGACCATTTCCAAATTTAGAACCAATTTAACTAAAAAACTAAAAAAAAAATACGGCGAGGATATTGGGTATATATGGGTTAGAGAGCAAGCGACAAGAGTTCACTATCATTTGGCCTTCTTCCTCAATGGACACAAAGCACATAAATCATTTGGCATTAGTGAACTTGTACAACGTGTTTGCTTCTCATTACCAGACCTATCTCCTTATTTCCCAGACAATAACACTTACATGCTTAAACGGCAGAAACCAGAAACAATGACAGCAGCAATATTTAGGCTCAGCTACTTAGCCAAAAACGAAACCAAAGAAACCCGAGAGCGTGGAAAAATAAATTACCAAACTAGTCGCTTGCAACATAAAAAGAGTTATATTCGCAATAGCTAGAAATTCATTTTCGCAGTTTAAAAATCTAAAATTCGCAGTTAGGCCAATTCAAAAACTGCGAATTTTGAACCAATCAAAAGCAATTCAACAATTAATCATCTGACTTAAAACCAAACCAATACTTTATTAGGCAATACAACACAAAACCAACAATCAAAAAAAGACCACCGCTTTAAAAATTGTGATTTCAAAAATGTCTAACGCAAAAGATTTAAAGGGAGGTAAAACGTTACATCAAAAATGCGGCATATTGCATCATTTCAAAGTATTTTCATTAGTGCTTTTAGTTTTTCAATGCTGATAGCAGGTACTTCAGTATGCAACATTGCATGGCAATTGGGACATACCGGGATTAAGTCATTAATCGGGTCGACCTCATAAGTATTACCAATCTGTGCAAGATCAATTTTGTGATGAACATGAATAAAGTCTTTTCCTATATCACCATATATAGACTTGAAATTAAAGTCACAGATTTGGCATATAGCTCCATAATGCGAAATACAGGCTGTTCTCGCTTTAGGGTTACGTTCGTATGCGTTAATGGTTGTTTGTTTAACAGCGCCTTCTTGGAACGCATCCGCACCGTGACTAACATCGTCTGGATAGATAACATTGAACCGTGAGCTCATTTGCTCCTGATATTTATCAACCAGTCTACGCACTGAAGGTTGTTTTCCACCAACAGTTGATTGATAGTATTCAAGGTGGAGTTCAATTGACCTTAAAACCAAATGAAATTCCTCGTGGTTCATTTCATTCGAAAAACTTCGTAGGTATTGCTCATACGCAGCAATTTTTAAAGCTCTTTTATAAACAGTGCCACCACGCATGGCATTGAGTACCATTATATAATCACTCGCGGAATTGGAATTCATGAAAAAGTCATTGGCCAGTGCAGCAGAGGCGGCAGACGCTGACAATGTGCCTTGTGATACTAAGCTTGATAACTGGTATGCTTTTTCAATTTGTTGCTCGGTTATGGCATTTGGCATAATACTTCCTTAAACATAGGCATTATCGAATTTCTTATTTTGACTTTAATTCACTTAACTTCTCTTCATAACTATTAATAACCTGTTAGAGGACTGTATTCTAACTAAAGCAGTCCATGTAACTTTTTAGCAACAACCACTTATCAAAAGAAGCAATTAATCAAAAGCTTTCTTTTTCAGTGACAACGCTTTCAAGATATTCTTCAGGCATTTCAATAAAATCAGCGATACACCAAGAACCATGCAATGGCAACTCAATACTGGAATGTTCAACATTCTTTGGGTAATAATAGCCGATTATCTAAAATTAAGTAACATAAGTGGTAACGCCTGACTTAGCTACACCTCAATCACTTACGCAAATATTCAACAAGGAATTAGCAATACTCCCCTATAAGCTAACTTTAACATTCTTATCCGAAATAATAATTTGGTGTGAATTGCTTAAAGCATCAGTTGAGTCATCAATTATCCTAAAGGCCAGATATTCCTGAGTTCTGTCAAGAAAACGTCCTTTTTGTGGATCAACAATATGCCACTGATTATCGAAAAATACCTCGACCCAGTTATGGTAATCCTGAGCTCTAATAACACTGCTTTCTGGGTAGACATAACCACCAATTACTCTAGCTGGTATTTGTGATGCCCTTAGTAGTGCAGTCAGCAAATAAGCATACTCAGTACAATCGCCTTTTCTATGCTCCAGTGCATATAGGGCCCCTCGGTCTTCCTTGATGTAACCAGTATATTCCAAACGATTTCTCACCCAGTCATAATTAGCTCTTGTTGTTGCGACTGGGGTCTCCTTTTTTAGCTTACGCGCCGTTTCGATTATTTTCGGATGCTCAGATTCAATATAGCTGGAATGATTAAGGAAATTATCAGGATTATAGTCATTCAAATCTTGCGGTGTCACCGAAAATGATAACGCCGCCTTTAAATCGATAAACAAGGATTGGTGAGGCGCCATTACCGGAATAGTGAAACGTAATAGTTGATTGCCCAGCGAGTCGGTAATTTCGGTATAGCTTTTATCTGAGTCAACTTTAGTTACTGTTTGATTAGCGGTGATGGGATAAGGTGAAAAGACACTAAAGCTTACGTCACTTAGGGGTACATCACGAGTATTGACCAGTTTATAGCGCCATTTAAAATTCTTATCAATAGGGTAGTTACCCATTCCTTTGTTTTGATAACCAACAGCCAGCCAGACTGTTGCAGTAACTAAAATCAACACCAGCCCGGCAATTGTTATCTTTTTATGTTTTGACATATTCACAGCTGACACCCTTTGTCTGAAACTCTGTTTCTGCTGGCATAAACAAGCCGGCTCTGCTTTTTAAACTCAGGGGTATAATCGGTTGTCTGCGATAAAATGTGGTAACTGGAAAAGTCGAGCTGATCGATATGGTCACTAAGCTTCGTATAAACTTGCTGATCATCAGACACAAACAGCACCCGAGGAAGCTTGGCAGCACGACTGGCAATACTTGCGTTAAGTTTTTTCGCCAATAAAGAATTAAGCTCCAAGTCAACAATTTCACCATTAATTTTTTCCGTGAAATCGCCTTGTTTACCAAGATTAACCACATACCAAGGACCATGATTAGCTTCCCTTACAAGGTCTTTCGCTCCCATAAACCTCAAAGAGTTTACTGCACCGGACTTTCCATCGATTAGCTGGGTACCATCGCGCCAGGCTATCAGACCTCCGTCAATCAGCGAGACCTTATGAAATCCCTTGTTTTCAAGTGTTTCAGCGACGGATTCTAACTGCTGATAAGATTTTCCATCATTAACTAACAATAACGCCTTAGACTTTAAGAATGTCTTGTGTGTTAATTGATGTAGCGCTAAGTTAATCGAGTTTGGGATGCGAAATTGCGAATACTCCTCTGGCGGTCGCACATCGACAATCGTCAACTTTCCTTTTTGATAGGCCTTCAATGCTTCCTCTACTGAAATATATAGATGTCGGTTTCGCTTACTTAGCGGCTTAATTTGACCACTATATAAAGGTACTAGCTGCACCTTGCACACTTCTGTCAGAACATCGACTTCAATACTCTGTGCGCTAGTGCCGACAGTGCACCACAAGCACAAGCTCCAAATAATTAATCGCATATCCCTTGCCATGATCAATCCCCTTATCTTGAATTTATTCGACCTGCTGATTAGTAATAATCAAGCTATACCAATCTGGGTTTATCCAATTGATTACCGGTAATTCAGAATCAACGACTATCCATACTGTATTGCTGGCACCGATGATTTGCTGACTTGCGATACCAGCGAAATCTGATGAAAATTTGGTTCTCACTATCGGCAAATTCTTTTCATTCATCTTGACTATCAATTTTTGAAAGGTACTAGTAGTACTATTTTTACCATACACAGTGAAATGGTACTTATGGTTAATGGAACCTTGTACTGAATAATCTACTTGCTCGAAACCGCAGATAGTGAAGTTTTGCCCACTATATTGGCCGTCAATCTCATAGACTTGTGGATCGTCGTTATAGAGCAGGACATTAACATCATTTCCCTTGATACCGTGAAAAGCTTCATCAGTACTTACTGCAAAATCGACCCCAATTTCATAGTTAATATGACCATCGACGAGGCAATTATTAAGCGGCGTAATGGTGACAACCTGAGGGACATTCCAATCAGATGCTTTAAAGGTCAATGATGTTTTATCTATCGCTAACCTACTCGCTGCAGGGTTAATAAGTGGCACCACCACATCAGCCTCAGGTTGCTTGTCCAGCATTATACTGAATGTCTGCACGACTGGGCTGGCATAAACCTCATACATCTCGATCAATGGCTGGGCATTAACCAACACGTTGCCCGGTATTACCGGCTCTGGTATTGCTTCAATCAACCCTGGGGCCTGGATAACAACGGTTGATGTTGCATCAGAAATCTGTGCAAACAAATAATAAGTGCCAGTGGCTATCTCACCAATATTCCAAGTGAAGCTATCGGCGGCTGCGTCATCATCCTCATTGATATTCTGCGCAATTATCACTGGTGCTGAGCCATCCTGATTTGCCGAATAGAATAACGCGATAACAGCCGAACTATCGTCGTCCTGATCCTCCCACTGCATCACCACATCAGAATTAGGCGTCAACACTTGCGTTTGCTGTGGCTGTAGCCAGATGAAGCTTGGCGGGTCGTCAAAGTTATTATCATTGGCAAAAAATCTCGCCACGCTGGTCCAGTCACTGGCTAGCCCTTCATTATCAACCGCTCTTGCGCGCCAGTAATACCAGTCATTATCAGCCAACGCGCTGACCATTAATTCAGGCGTGGCAACAAGCTGAGTTTGTGCCAAGGTTGTTAAATTAGCATCAAGATATACTTCAAATTGATATTGAATTGGATCACGGTCAATATCGGTCGATGGGTAGAGCTCAAGCTGCGGCGTCAAAGTATCGACCCAAGAGCCGTCACCTGGATTTTTAATGGTTGGCAAGCTTGGCGCATCATTTTGGGTATTAACAAAAAAGCTTGCCGTGCTCCAGCCACTTTGTGCTAACTGAGGGTCAACAGCTTTTACGCGCCAGAAATACGTTTGATTATCCAACAGGGTTGCTAATGCTAGGCTCTGGTCGGTTAATTGCGGATCAACAGCTACCTGGAAAGTCTGCAATCCAACACTGTCAAAGGTATTAACAAGGTCAACTTGATAATGGTACATTAACGAGTCACCATTGGGGTCAACTACTGTCGCAGCAGTTAACTGAGCAGACGTTAGTGCTAATTCAGCATTATTCAATGGGGAGGTTATTTGCGGAGCGGGCGGCGCCTGATTGGTGATTACCCACTCAAAACTAAATACATCGGATAGCACAAACTCATTATGTTCATCGGTGACCTTAACTTGCCAGTAATAGCTCTGTCCGTGATTAAGTTCCTGATCAACAATCCAGTTCGTCATACCTGAGACATCTTCGGCTAGTATCATAGATTGGGCTACAGGCGTTTGTAACTCAGGCTCTAAATAAACCGCAAACTCATAATACAAGGTATCATTATCAACATCCGTACTGTTGCTAACCTCAAGTAGGGCATTACTATCCTCAAGGCTCGTGCCGTTTAATGGTGCAGACAAGCCAGGTTTTGACGGTAAGTCGTTTTCGCTGTTAGCAAAGAACTCACCATTAGCCCACATGCTGTACGTATAGCCGTCATAGGCCCTAACCCGCCAATAATAATGGCTGTTATCTTGCAGTAATACCGTAGGCGACCAACGGGAAAATCCAGATGAATCAATAGGAACCGCATTGTAAAAATCGATCATCTGAGTCATGGTCGGATCACTATAAAGTTCAAACTGATAAACCACTTGGTGCGGCCCATTATAACCATTATATTCAATAATAAGTTCAACATTAAGGTCACTACTCTCGCCCTGAAGAGCTGGAGAGAAGATCATCGGAGTCGGAGGACCATCAGGTACTGCCGGGTTGGAGCCAGCATCATGCTCATCCTGATTGCTGATGCCATCTCCGTCATAATCACCGGAGCCATCTTGTTCAAGATTACCAAAATGCGATAACTCCCAGGCATCAAGCAGACCGTCACCATCAGTATCATCGGCAGGATTCACAACGATGGTTGAGGTGATAGAGCTGGTTTGACTGCCATCATCGGCAACATAAGTAATCGTATAACGACCAGCCTGACCGAGAGTTGGGGTCCAGATAAAGTTTGCACTGTCATTCGCCAAATCGATAAAGCTCGCCCCGGCAGGTAATGGCGCGGCACTTAGGCTCACCGGGTTAGCGTCCGGATCCGAGGCCTCCACTAAAAACCCAACACTATTACCTTCATAAGTGGTTTTAAGTGGAATAAACTGAATTACTGGCGCTTCAGGTGGAATGACCCGTTGCTTAAAGTAAAAGTAATAGCCATCGGTACCCAAGCCATCAAATAAGTTTATATAATCCTGCCACTGGCCAGATTCATTCTGTTTTATGGATAGCCAGGCGTTTTGACTGTTGATGCTCTTTCCGTCTGAGCGTGTGACATAGGCAAGGTCTTTATTAATATTAAAGGTATCTTCAATCTGAACATAAAATAAACTGGCGGTAGCTGGCATACTCAGTTTATAGCGCGAATATTCACCAACTTCCTGTTCATAAACCAATGCCGCGAGCGATGACTGGTCAACAACACTGGCTGTCGTACCATCAGACTCATACACCATCGGGTCTGGCAATCCTTCAGCCAAAAAATCATGAATAGCATCGCGGCCCGGTAAATCAACAATCACATCCTGAATTAAAAAGTGGGTATTGGTAGCACTAATAAGCGAAGTCAGTTGGCCCCCAAACTCATTGGCATGGCTAAAATTGGCAGTAAATTCGGTGAAACTCCCTAGCAAAGACACCGCCATTTGCCAGCGGCCTACCTTGGACTGGTTTGGCGAAATATCGCCAAAGTCCAGCAACAAACTATTGGCCACTTGCTGGTCACCGACATAACTTCTGAGCAGCTCAAAATTAATCAGCAAACCTTGCTCATTTTCGACTATTTTGGGCTGCGCCGAATCAATCTTTAAGCTTTTCGCATCACCGATACCGTTATTTTTAACCCGAACGCCGAAAGTAAATGGAACAGTGGCCTCAATTGGACCAGTCAAAGGGTCGTCGGCAATAACCTCTTTGGGTAAGAAATAATCCAGCGTTAGCAGTGGCATGGGTTTCACATAGATAGTGTCAGGTGCAACACTGATGCTATCAGCGACGCCATCAAGCGTGTAATTAAAGTCAGCACCGGCAAAATATAAGGTTCCCCGTTCACGGCCATTTGCGGTGCCGGGAGCCGGTACTATCAGCCACTTAATGACGGCCTGCTCACTAGCATTGATAAGTCCAGTGCCTGAAACGTCAGAGATATTATCAAGCGATTGCACCCTGATAAAAAATTTGGCATTAACATCGTTAGGGTCAGAACTGGCTAATACCAGTGCCTCATTTTCATCTTTAAACCAGACATCAACCGATATATTTTCAATCGCTTGAGCATCGAGGGTATTGGTGATTTTGAGTTCAGCTTCAAAGCCCTGACGTTCGAGCGTCAGCTCCTGCAATATTTCTATTTTCACCACCGCACAAACAGACTCTTCAGCCAAAACAGGTGTCGTTAGTAAAGATACTAGGACAGTCCAAGTCACCAACGCCTTAAATAACATCCTTTTCATTGTCTTAACCATTATTTGTACCTATTTCCGTGTGATTGTGTGCCACTATCGTATTGTCGTGACTCTTTGTAATTTGTCTTACCGTGAAAATTGCGCTTATATAATTGTTCTCTTAGAACTTCACTAAAAATGTAAAGTCTATTTACATCTAACCTTATCCCATTTATGTAAAGGCACTAAGAAAGCCTCTTCATTGCAAGTCGGAAATCATAAAAACCTAATAAAAAACCAATAAGAGCCACAGTAACAAGAATATCTTTATTTAAAATAAAAGCTATCAAAGCACTTGATACAACAACAAAAATGCCTATTACATACTTCGCCAACTTCACCTTATCCTCTCCAAGTTCCAATACCCCTCCCCAAATTGCATATACGGATGAAATAGTTAACAATATAAGGGAGCTAATCGGTTCAAATATAAAATCATAAATATGCATATCAATCAGATGCATAATAAACGTCATAATGAAAAAGAAACACAGTAGATAGTGAGCGAATATAGTTACCCTATTAGTGCTTTTCATATTCTAATTACACCCACAACCGTCACCACCCGCGCTTGGTCTTACTATATTAGCACCATGCTCAATAAGACCACCCAAGCCACCAACAAAAACATCTCTATCGTATTGGCTCAAATCTATTGGCGGTAACGGGTCATTCCAACCTAACTTTTCCCCCCAGTATTTTGGGTTCCATTTAGACCTATTGGGATAGTAGTTTTTTACAGGGTGCCTCCATTTCCCAAGCAACCCTCCTAACTTTCCGCCCAGCCCAGCAGTTAATCCATTAGCACCAGCTTCAAGATAACTTACCTTATCAAAGCCATTTCTCCCAGCTTGCTCAGCAACCGAAATTGCACTCGAAACTAGCATAGCCGTCACTACCGAGCCTCCTCCAGAAACCGCTCCAGCCACACCAGCATATAAACCAGACCTAATAGCGCACCAACCAGTTTGCCCTTGCCCAATAGCTGACAACAAACCAAATGTAAAACCACCAACTCCCCCAGCTACTTGTGGAATGATCAATCCTCTTGGGTCGGTGTACATCACAGGGTTTTGATAAGCATACCCATAAGTATTAATTCCACCTGCTAAACCAATGGGGTCTGACTGAGTGTAGCGTCCCAACTCAGGGTCGTAATCCCTAAAGTAGTTATAATATAACCCTGATTCCTGGTCGTAGTATTGCCCCGGAAAACGTAATTTATTAGTTAGCCCATTGATTGTATTTTGCACCTGGCCAAAGGCATCTACTGCCCCCTGCCATTTAACTTGTCCGGTTTTACTGGTAAGTAAGTTTGGCGTACCGAGTTGATCATGCTGATAAAAATACGCTTCACCGGCGGTTACCCTGCCTAGTGGCTTGGTGCCCCACATCGAATCAGGTAGGTACATGTAGCTGCTTATCAACGTGCCAGTGCTGGTGTATTCTCCGATTAGTCCCTCGTTGGCGTATAAAAAATAAGTAGTGACGCCACCGACTTCTTTGGATAACCGACGTCCGAACGGGTCATAATAATAGCGGGCGATGGTGGCACCATTAAGTTTCACTTCGATAAGGCGATTGGCGATATCATAAAGGTAGATTTCACTATTACTGCCGTTCGTTTTCGTGATGGTGCTGCCATTATCATCGTAACTAAGCGTTGTGATGTTGCCTGCTTCACCATAGCTTAATAGCTGGTGGTTAGCATTGTAGTTCCAGTTGCTGGTCACATCGCTGGATGTGCGATTACCGACCCCATCGTACTGATAATTACGGTTTACTAATGGCGATGGTTGGTTCGCCAGTGTCAGACGATAAGCCGAGTCGTAATCGTAGCCATAATTATCATTGTTAATGCTTTTAGCCGTTACGTTACCAACACTGTCATAACTGTATTGACTGTTTTGCAACGAATTAGCCGCGGGGTCTTTTACCTCTTGCTGGGTCAGTCGACCGATACCATCGTAACTGTGACTGACTTTAACACCGCCAGGATAGAGGATGGTGCCTGGTTGATAACCCTGATACTGGGTAAAGGTTATACTGCCCTGACCCGCAATTTGAATAAGTTGCAGGCGATTGGCTTTATCGTATTGATAGCTGCTGATTACAGACTCGCCATTCGTAAAGCTGCTGACTTTTCCGTCTTTAGCATAGCTATAGGTGAAGGTTTTGCTAAAGGGACCGTAGTTGACGGTTGAGCTGGCTAAACGGCTAAGTTTGTCGGGTTGGTAACTTGCTGAGGTCACCCCATCGGTATAACCAGTGATAATGTTGTTTTTATTATAGGAATAGCTAATGGTTTTAGCAGCCGTTGACGCACTAACCGTATCAAAATGCTGCTCTTGGCTTAACCTGCCATCATCATCGTATGCATATTTTATTAGCTGATTTTTACTATCAACGCGCTGGATAAGGATACCGGTCTCATCATATTGGTACTGCATTTGCTGGCCCAGTGGCTTTATCTCAGCAATGCGCAGACCGCGGCGGTCATATTGATACGTTGTTTCACTATTGTTGGCATCTTTAACCTTTATTAAATTACCCTGACTGTCATAACTAAATTCAGTGGTTTGGATTAATGCGTTACTCTCACTAACGGGCTGGTCATGTTCGTTGTAGAGGTAATTGGTGGCATGGCTATTGGCATCAATCTGCTTGGTGACATTATTAGCCTTGTCGTAATCAATGTTTGTCGCAAACGACAGTGAGCCATCGATACTGGCATTACTGCGCTGAATGAGCCGGCCCTTTTTGTCGAGCAGCAGTTTGATTTTACCGTTGGGGGTGATGATGTTATCGAGCCGTGCCAGCGCCGTAGTTTGTTCATCCTGATAATTGAACTCATGACGCAGGCCTTCATCATTGGTAACAGCCTTTAGACGGCGCTGCAAGTCATATTCAAAGTATTCCTTGTGCCCCTGCTCGTTGATGCGCAGTTTCGGGCGGCCATCCAGGGTATAGGCAATACTACTATTGTCGCCCAGCGGATTAACCGTATTGATTAGCCGGTCACGGGCATCATAGCCAAATTGTGAAAGGTTTAACTCTGGGTCTGTCACGCTGATTAGGTTGTCAACTTTGTCATAAACCAACTTGGTGACAAAGCCCAACGGGGTATCTTGCTGGGTAAGGTTGCCAGCATTATCATAGTTAAACAGCCAAACTTTGCCCCGTCCATCAATCATCTTAGTCGGTTGTCCCTGCGCATTATGTAACTGATACTTGGTGAGGTGGCCTTCAGGGTCTGTAACTTGGGTGATGTTGCCGTAATTATCGTAGCTAATTATCGTTTCCGCCGTTGCGGTATTAGCATCACCAAGTCGGCGCACTAAGGTCACCTGACCATAGGCGTCATGTCCAAATTCAGTGATACGCTGATTAGCCGTGCCTGCCGCCGTTGTTTGCTTAACAAGGTTGAGCTGCGCATCGTAATCGAATGTAGTTTTGTGGCCATTTTCATCGACATATTCAGTGACGAAGGCATATTGCGGGTGATACTGGTAGGCAACAGCGCTGTCATCCGGATAGATGATACTGGTTAACTTTTCCCACTGGTTGTAATGGAAAGTGGTTTTACGCCCTTTGGTATCGGTTTTAATCGCCAAACTGCCATCATGGGCTTCAGCGCGGGTAAACAAGATGTTGCCGCCCACTGCGACACGCTTTAACTTACCATCTAACGCGAACCAGCGGTCGGTATAAAGACCATCGCTGGTCTTCTCGACCAGTGAGTAGGTTTTCGTCTGTGAATTATAATAATAACGATAGTCGGTTTTGCCGCCATCGGTATTATAGGTCATATGAGTGTACATTACCGCCGATGGCACCATGGTGGTGACGCTTTGATTCAGCGAGCTAGATGAGTCAACGACCTTTTCTCGCACGAGCACTTCGCCAGTATCGGGGTCGGTATACTCTTCAATTTGCCATATTGGCGAACCATCACCAGCATTAACCACTTGCGGCCCTCCATCAGCGACCTGATGACCAATGGCTATTTCGCGAAGCTCAGGGTCTATTTTTTTGCTTAGATATGGTCGATTGAGTAATGTCGTGTACTCGTAGTGCCAATCATTGCCCCGCACATCGGTCACTTTATTCATAAATTGTAGGTCGCTGCCATGGTATTTGACGCTTCGACCACTGTAATCACTGACAGTAACGACACCAGCGACTGAATAGTCGTAATTAAGGATGGGGCTATTGAGGTGGTCATTAACTTGCACGATACGTCCGGCGGTGTCACGCACAAAGCTGACCGTGACATTGTTCTTATTGCCGTAGCGCAGCGCCTCGCCGTAAGTGTTGTATTCAATCCAGTTCCCTTCACGGTCAGCCCAGCGGTAGCCCGATACCTCTTTAACAATCACCTGTCCGGGGTGTACTTCATCAACATAACGATTGGGCTTATTACTGGCCATTGGCGTATACTCAAACCGGCCCCGTAAAACGGTGCGAATTACCGGTTCTGGATCACCATTTTGCACAATAATCTCACCGCCATTACTAGGCGTTGAACCGCCAGCGAATAGAATGGCGGTGCCAGCAGGATCTTTAAATTCTAGGTTGCGCCAGTTCGAATTAAATTGCCAGCCGTCTTTGGTGTATTTACGCTTGAGCGTGACATGGCCACCTAACACTTTGACCTGCATGTCCTTTACCACTTCTTCATAAGTGCCACGACTATGATCAGGCCTGCTGACCACTGTAGATGATCCTCCGGCGTAACTACTTGCAATCCAAAGTATACAAAATGGCATGAGCACAAGCGCTTTCAATGTCTGTTTGAACATATCCGTGTCTCTCTTTGTGAGTAATTGATTAACCTGACTGCTCATTAGTCGTTACCTTTGCTATTACCATCAATCTTGCAGTCCTTGCCATCACTACGACAAGGCATTGGAGTTTGTTGAGGCTGAATAGTTGTACTACCACTATATTGTTCAATCCAGCCACTCACATCGCGATAACCACCGCCACCACAAGTACCGTAACTGTAAACCCAACACGTCTGGCTACTGGTACTCGATAACTCGCCGTTAGGGCATTGGAATCCTGCCTCGCTCGTTAGGCATTTCTTAAAGGTGTAGCAACCGCCACCACTACCATCGAGCTCAGGTTGCAGTGATTGCAAGGCGGTAATGCGATAAGGAATTGAGTTGACTCCTTTCGCCTCCAGGGTTTTAGGTAATGCTTCAGTCAAAAAATCAAACTGGTAATAGGGGCTGTCTTGTGGCTGGGTGTAGCTAATATCATCCGCGCGAATGAATCCGTGGTTCGTAATTGTCAGCTCGCCATAAAAAACATCACCGGGTGCCATCTCGGGCAGTGATATCGATGATGGCGCTAGGACAACTACCGCCGCGGGAACGTCTACTTCATAGGTCGCGTTTAAGACAATTTCATAACGGTCTTCAATGGTGATTTCACGAACCGACCACTCCAGCGCAATAAAACTGTAATCAAGGAATACCGACTCATTGCGAATAATGGATGGTCGCACTTCGACCCTGCCATGGCGTTCCTGATGCTTATCCGCCGAGACCCAATAACTGTAGCGGCCAACGGGAAGTATACTAAAGAATGCTTCGCCAACAGCGTTGGTTTGCATTGTGTACTCAAGCGTAGGTAAATCCTCATTTTGCAATCGCACCGTTGCACCAGCCAGCCCCTGAATTAAATTCCCCTTGTCATCCAGCGTCGCAGTATAGGCATCTGAGACCTTGAACTGATAGCCACCGTCACCTGAATTGGAGAGTGAGATAAAAATAGGGATTTCGCGTACCGGATGATTGCTCGATGACACCTTCAGTTTCATCTCATACACACCAGCGGCGGCCTGATTTTGTGGTTGGATATTGAGCGTAACGGCTCGCTTGCCACCAATTGCAATATCACCAAAATCAGTGGCCACAGCGAGGCTAATCCAGCTTGGCGCCGGTAAGTCATCAGTTTGAAGCAATTGCAGGTTAATATCGCGCATCACTTCCACTCCGCGATTTTCAAGTATCACGCTTTCAGTAACCTGACCATCAAGCGCAAGCCCTGTATCAATAAGACTTGGCACATAATAGAGCGATGGCTGTGCGGTAATAAGCTGGTAATTAACCGTTAGCTTCGCCAACACTTGTGTTGTGCTTTCATCAGCGAGTAAGGCAAGCACAATACTCCCTTGCTCATCGGCGTTGTCACCGGCAATGATATCCAGGTTAAGTTGGGTGCTTTGATTAGCGCCTAGGCTGATAGCTTCCGGTAAATTAAATGTTATACCCGTCGGTAGTACTGATTCAGGCTGGTCTTCGGCGCGCAATTCGAGGCGAACGTTGCTAAAATCCGCGCCTTCGCCAGTGGAAACAACCGTTGTAAACGACTGGGTATAGTTGGTTGGAAAGGCTAGGTCAATTTCATCAGGATTTAAGTGCACCTTGCTAATTAAGAACGTACCATGCGCTGGACGCTCGGTAGATAGCGGGTGAACCACCGATACCTTGTATTGACCAGACTCATCAGCTCGGGCAACGTAGCTGTAACTAAAATTCCCCGAGTTATCGGTAATGACCGTAGCTTTCTTTTCAAAACCATTAACATGTGTGACAACGGTCAATTCAACATTAGCCACTGGTAAGGCGGTTGCTGTGTCAAGTGCCTGAGCGGTAATGACAATGTCTTGCGAACCAAAAGATGATAGTGGTGTTATCACTACGTTATTAGCATAATATGGTGCGCTGGTCAGTGATAATTCACGCGTCGTATTAGTGCCTTTTAACGTCACCACATTGGCCTGCCCGACATCACGATAAATGTTATCTATTTCCAGCACTAACTGCGCGGTATCTGGCGCGGCCGCAGGTACGTCAAAATCAAGCCATTGTGAAACAAAACTTTGATTAGCCGCTACGCGCGCAACAGTTTGACCCGTCGTCAAGTTAACCACTTCACCACCCAGAACCTGACGGAACGTTTTGCTGCTTAGGACATTACCATCGAGGTCTTTTAGCAACAATCTGATGTCATTGGAATCATTGTTGCCATTATTTAGGGCAGTAATAATTTCTAGTAAGGTTTCGCCCGTATTTTCAAGGGTAAAGCGCACTTGCCCTTGGCCGCCAAAGAACATTTGCTGCGTTTCAAGATTCAAGCTCAGCGCCCCGGGTAAGACTTCCATAATCCCATCGCGGGTAATGACGATTTCTTCACCGACATTGGGTTTGCTGACTAATGAGACCTCAAAGGTATTCATCGCTGATAACGTGTCATAGCCACCAATAATTACTGTTACTTGTTGTTCGCTCGCTGCACTCACATTAAACGTTGTTGAGTAATGCGAGACACCGCCAACATCAACCTTAAGCTGAGCGTTGGTTATTGTCGACAGTCCTTGATTATCAACTATAAATTGAACTTCATTCATCAAGTTTGTTTTTAACTGCTCGCCTGGCGCAAGACGGATATCAACTTGTGGCAAATCGATGCTACGCTCTATACTTTCGACACTGTTCACATCAAGCGCAACCACCGTATACTGGCGGACCGTGTTGGCATATCCCGAGTCGGTGTAGCTTAGACCAGTATAAGCCGCACTATTGAG
This sequence comes from uncultured Gammaproteobacteria bacterium, assembly GCA_937139475.1. Lineage (GTDB taxonomy): Bacteria > Pseudomonadota > Gammaproteobacteria > Enterobacterales > Psychrobiaceae > Psychrobium. The sequence continues at coordinate 17,370 of CAKZQF010000218.1, forward strand.
CTTGAATCCAGTGGATTTATCACCGATATAAATATCATAACCAGATAAGCTATTATTGCTATGGGTCCAGCTGAGGACCGGGCTATTATTTAAGTACTGCTCAACCTTAAGTGTAGAGACTGGCAGTAAATCAACATTCAAATATCCGGTATTGCTTGGCGCAGAGAGGTTGCCAGCAGTATCAACCGCGACAACCACATAAGCCGGCAAATCGTGAGCAGGTGTCGAGTCCAACACGGTGGCGCTACCCGATGGAATATCCGAAATATTAGGCTGTAACCCATCGACGTTAGTGATTGGCGTGTTTTGAGCGCGATAGAGTTGATAACTAGCGATATCCTGTGAACTACTTAACTCCCAGGCAGCACTCACTCCCTCTGCGCTGAGAGCCAGTGTCAGGTTTTGAGGGGCTTGTGGTATGACGCGGTCAGTGGTTACCGTGACTATATTACTCACCACACTGAGGGCTTCCTCACCATTATCTTGGCGAACACTGGCCACCGCATATTGATATTCGCCATCAGCAACCGTTTGTTCATTAAAGCTCAATGCACCCGCTGTTCGGGCATGCAGAGAAAGTACCGATTCGCCCGGGGCCTGACGATAAAGCTGATAATCAGCCGCATCAGCAACCGCAAACCAAGATAGTTCGACCGCCCCATCAGCTTTCGCTGTGGCGGTGAGGCCTGTGGGAATGCCGAAAGGCGGCAAATTCCCCTGATAGACTTGAATCGCTGACGGCGTAACGATAGTGGTGCTGGTATTATCTAGTTCATCGAGCCCCTGATAATTAAAACTCAGTAATTGAGGCTGCGTTAATCCAGTATCTGCGGGGAGCGTGAAACTTCCCGTCCACATTGTATCTGAAACGGCAGCTAGGTCGTCAATAGCTATTGGGGCTGCAGGTGAGTCAGACAGTAAATAACTGAGACTAGCCAGCTCTCCGGTTTTTATCTTTTCATCGAGCGTGATTTGGACATTAACACTCACGGGGTTGAGCTGGTCATTTTTAATTGGGCCAAGCGGTGTGACCTGCAAATCGGTCACTTGAGGGCCTCTGGTATCAATTGTAATACTGGCACCTTGTTGCAGCTCAGTGCCTTGGTTATTTACGATATCTCCGGCCGAAAAAATCACGGCCGCAACACCTGTCAAACTCTCTTTGTCGATCAACAAATCAGCACTAAACTTGGTCTCCGTATCTTTTTGCAACTGCAGCAAGATAAGCGCTGAATTGGCTGGTTTGATTGACAAAAATGGCGTAGTTAACAGCGGTTCGCTGACATCTAACAATATTTTGATGTTACCCTGACCGAAAACGTTGTTGGCGGCATCAAACGCCCCTTGCGCCTGGTAGGTAACTACTCCATAAGGCGCCGTGCCATCGGCTATTGCAGCGGCCTGATTAGACGGTGCGCTGATCGTTTGCGCCTGATTGATAGCCACGACGCGGTAGAAGTATTGCCCGTCATCAAATGGTAAATCGTTATAGCTAGTGCCGGTAATGTGAACGGTATTGACTCGCTGGGCAGCGCTAATGTCGGTAAATTCACTCGTGCTACGATACACATCATAGCCCGCAATATTGCCGCCAGAGCCAGGATTCCAACTCAACGTAATTTCCCCTTGTGCTTTGGCGCTTGCACTTAACCCCGATGGTGCCGAAGGAATACTCGTATCAAGGACGACAGACACGAAATTGCTTACATTACTTTCGCCACCACGATTTTTTGTTTTCACACTAATGACATTGCTGCCATCATTGAGAGTTACATGCTGCGCAAAGACCCCATCGACCAAAGGCTGCCAACCTGACGTGGCCACATTATCGATAAATACCTGGAATTCATCCCCAGCCCCAGTGCCAGACACTTCAATAGATGATTGATTAGTCAATGTATTGTGCGTTGGCGAAGCTATCGTTGGTGTGCTGGGCAGCGCTATTTGAACCACTATTGATTTGGTCAACTCACTTGTTTGATCGAGGCTATCGTAGGCCTTGATCATTAAAGCGTGCGCCCCATCAGCAATATCATTTATATCTAATAGGTAGTCATATTGATCGCTGCTACTTAACGCAGACCACACCAAGCTGCCATCTAGGTAGTATTCAATTTTGGAGACGCCACTTTCATCGGTTGCAGTAGCTGATAAGGTACCGCTGGCACTGATTGTTTGATTGTCCACCAGTTCAACGCTATTGAACTCCACAACGCTAATCACCGGGCCGACGAGGTCTTGAGTTGGTGTAACATTAGAGCTGACTACATTGAGATTTTCATTATTGTTAATGTTAACGGCTGTCACGGCGAAATGGTAAGTCGTGTCATTAGTTAGCTGAGCAACCGTAGCCTGAGTTGTTGATGCGCTAACTTGCAGAGCGTGACTCAGTCCAGATATGTCTGTAATTGGAGTCAAGCTCTGGTAGATTCGGTAAGCAATGACTCCTGAAGTCGGCGATACCGGTGCCCAAGTAAGTTTGGCTTGGCCGCTTAATGGCACAACGCTGATCACAGTAGGGTTATCAAATAAGGTCGCTATACTAGATACTGATGCCGGACTTTGGTTCGCATCGCTGTCGACGGTAGATATAGAAAATTGATGTACAGAATTTGGAAGTAAGCCAATAAACTCATATTGTAATTGCGTTGCTGGAAGAATAACCAGAGGTAGTTGGTCAAGCTGTAAGTGATATTCTTCAGCGTCAGGAGACCCGGACTGATTCCAAGTTAAGGCAATTGAAGTTGCTTTGGATATTACCTGTAAACTGGTGATGTTTTCGGGTGTTTCATCAAGTAGAGTAAGGATGTAATCGCCAATATTAGTACTATACGGGTTGACACTAATCGTGTAGGTGCCCGTTGCTGGCAGGATTTTCACACCAGTGTAGCGACTTGAAGCGAAGCCATAGGACACTAAGGTAGAACCATCCGGATTATAGATTGATAAGTAGTGTGAATTGGAGCCATTGCTTTGCAGGCTGATCCGCTGGCCAGCCGTTCCATCGAAAGTAAGCTTTGCATTCTGGCCTGGTGTTGTGGTTGTGACGGTAACAGGCTCGCCTCCTGCCACAATAGCGGTGCTTATATTATCAGGTACATCGTACAGGGTCACCGTGTAATTACCTATATTAGCACTATAGGGATTGACAATAATCGCGTAAACCCCCGTTGCCGGCAGGGTTTTCACATCAATGAAACGACTTGAAGCGAAGCCATAGGACACTAAGGTAGAACCATCCGGATTATAGATTGATAAGTAGTGTGAATTGGAGCCATTGCTTTG
>CAKZQF010000219.1 GCA_937139475.1 uncultured Gammaproteobacteria bacterium
ATATTGCTGGCGATGGTTTTTCTTTTGTTTTTAGATTAATCATTCGATTTTTTGTTGAGATTGTTTTCGAAGCGTTGGTCCAAGGCGCAGGGTATTTATTTTGTCGCTTGTTTAACAACAAAGTAAAGCCTGATGGAATATTAGTTACTGTAGTTGGCTTGCTCTTATGGGGCATAGCAATCTATGCTGGCTTGGAAATTGCGGCGTTCATTGCGATTGATAGTTGTTTAGACGCTGGCGGTTCATATGATTATAAATTAGGTACTTGCGTCACTTAAATAGCTCGTTTTATACAAGAGCTTTTGCTTTTTATAACCGCCTTAACTTTAAAAAGCTGGGGATAGCAATTTTGTCTTAAGTAAATCAACCGTATGACAAGTAAATTAATTAATTAAATAGACGTTATGTACTATCAAGAAATAAAAGGACGTTAATTAGTGTTTGAAATAGAAAAAGTAATCCAAATTAGTGCGCCAAGAGAGTGGGTTTTTAGGGCGATAACCAGTAGTAATGAGATCCCTAAGTATTACCCGCTCAAAGAAGTTGTAAGTACCTGGGAGGTTGGAGCAGAGGTCCTGTACAAAGGTGAGGTTGACGGGGCCCCTTTTACAGACCATGGCGTTATCGAAAGCTTAAATCCACCAAGTTGCTATGCATATCGTTATTGGAGTGATAACCACGGTACTGAATGTACTCCAGAGAACCATATATTTATTAGTTATACGCTTGAAGAGACCTCACAAGGTACAGAGCTAAAACTTGTTCAACGTAATATTCGCTCAGAAGAGCTATATAACCTGATGGAAACCCAAGTATGGGACTTCCTGCTTGGTGCTTTAAAAGAATACGTTGAGCACCGCACAGAATAAATCTAATTGCTAACTCAGCCTTTGGTCATATCGGCGTGGACAAGTGTAGGTAATTTAACAACAAGCCGACATTCGGCAGTTTTCCTGTCGCAATTTTTGCAACAACAAAACGCGCAACACCTACACCTGCAATCTGCGGTTTGGGTTAGCGTAGATGCCCTAGGAGATTTTAGTGAAAATAAAATGGATGCTATTTGCGTCAACATTTCTTATCTTTCAAGTACACGCAAATGATTTGATTAAGCTTTATGAAGAAGATCAAGCTGTTCGAACTCATTTAAAGTCACTGCCAAAAAAGGAAGTCAGAAAATATATAACTGAAGTGATGGTGCCAGGAGATGAAGTTAGACTTGCTCAGGTAGAAAATATATTAAAATCCACTGAAAGTTTATCCTCCGAAGAATACTTTGCTGCGGCAATGATAATGCAGCATGGTTCAGAACCAAGGCACTATAAAAGGGCCATGGAGCTTTCACAAAAATCAGCTTCGCTTGATCCTGACAATACCAACGCTAATTGGTTATCGTGTGCAGCGGAAGATAGGTACCTTTTAAAAGTCGGAAAACCTCAAGTATGGGGGACGCAATTAAAAAGAAAAATGAATTTAGCGGCAACCTATGAAGTTTATTATTTAGTAAATTTTGATAAAAACGCTCGCCTCGATGAACAAAGAAAAGTGTGCGGTATTCCTGCTTTGCCTGAAATTGAATCGAGACTGGAGCGAATGGCAAAATTAAAGAGTAGAAGTGAACAATATCGTTTATGGAAAACGGGCACTTAACACGTCGCTAAAAAGGGCGTTAGTTGCTATCGGAAAGTCTAAAGAGTCTTATATTTTAAAGGGATAGAATGAAAAAAACAGCTGCCATTTTACTTATCTTAGTCATTACACTTTTTGCTTTCAAAGCACCTGAAATAAAGTCAAATCTTCAAGGTGAGTTGGTTGCATATAGGGGCGGAGGTCAGCTCATTGATTACGCTTCTATGGATAATTTCAGCTGTAGTGCAAGTAACTTAATGCAGAGCGATAATCAAGTAATTGAAAATACACTTCAATCTGTTAATCAGGCGAATGCAAAGGGATTTGATGTTATCCACCTTAATATATTGAGAACTAAAGATAACAATTTTGCAGTATTTCATGATTGGAAGCTTGACTGTGCCACTAATGGCCGTGGGAAAACATCACACCATACAATGGAGTCATTAGAGAAATTAGACGCTGGATATGGGTATACGTTTGATCATGGCGAAAGTTATCCATGGAGAGGCAAGGGGGTTAAGATCAGCTCACTTAGGGCCATTGTTGAAGCTTTTCCCGAAAAAACCTATTGGCTGAATCTAAAAAACTCTGATGAGCGTTCGGTTGCGGTTCTTAATGACTACCTAAAAACATTGCCACTTGAGAATAAAGGCAAAACTATCCTGATATCTTCAAAGTGGGCAGCAGACTATTTTAAAGAGTTGAATCCATCCCTATTGGCAGTAAGCGTTGATTCAACTAAAGCCTGCTTCATTGACTATATGTTATATGGCTGGAGTCGTATCTTTCCAGAATCCTGTAAAAATACAGTGATGTTTGTTCCGCCTGACAAAGCCGATTATTTATGGGGCTGGCCAGAGAGCTTTGCTAGTCGAATGTCAAAAAACGGCACCAGAGTTTACTTGTGGGCTAAGCATTCTGAAATTAAGCAAGAGTATGATCTAAGGGCTAAAGGAATTGGTATTATTACTGGTGATCTTAGCTATTTCTAACTGTAATTAAGCAGCTAACAAGCGCCTTAAGCTGACAATGAATGCTGGTTGGCGGGCGTTGTATCTTGAGGAGGGTTCATGCGTATACTGGTCATTTGTTTGGTACTGTTGGCGACATTGGCAATTGCGGGAAGTCCGTTCAAGCCGATTGATGGCTCATATTATATTTCTTCGGCACCAATTCATGATGCTATTGATCCTTTGCCATTAGATACTCACCTATATTTGAGTATTAAAGGTGAAGCTGCTAAAAAATCTTACCACGCGATGAAAATACCACCCCAAGAGAGCTTATGTGGGGAAAATCATCTTGAAAAAAAATCAGGTGAATTTAGCTGTTCTTTTTATCCCAAAACAGATAAGTACCTATGCTCTTTTAGTGTGGATGTAAATCACGGAAAATTAGACAGTATTGGGAGTTGTTGAAACATAACAACTCGTTTCAGCCTGCATTAGTTAGTAGCCCATCAATAATAGCAAGCCAGGCAAGGAAAATTTGCAGCTCCGTTGCCTTGCCTGAACAACAAAAATACACTTGAAATTAGCCGTTTAGCTTATCGCCTAAGGCGTGGAAAACGGGTTGCTAAATTCTGGGTTATTAATAAAGTCTTTATCAGTGAGGGTTGATAGAAAGTCGAGTAATTCTTCTTTTTGCTTGGCTGTTAACTCAAAGCCTTTAACGAACTGGCTCTTTAAACGATTATTGCGCCCATCCCCTTGATGTTCTCCTGTGAGAATTTGTCGGCCGCCAGCGGCATAAAAATCAATAACCTCAGACAATGTCTTGATTGAGCCGTCGTGCATATAAGGAGCTGTAAGCTCGATATTGCGCAGGGTTGGCGCGCGAAAGCGTCCGATATCTCGTTCATTGCCTGTTATTTCATAAAGCCCTGTATCATCAGTTGGGTAAGAGTACTTTCCAGCGGTGTTATACAGTCCTGTGTTATGGAATGCGCGTAAATCCAGTTGCTGTTTTTGATGGCTGGTCGATTGGGTAAAGTTAAAGCCACCATGGCAGTGATGACACTCTAAGCGCTCTGAGAAAAATAAACTCATTCCTCTTAATTGTTGCTTAGTTAATACGTTGTTTTGCATCTGGTAGGCGTATTTATCGAACGGACTACCAAGGGAAATTAGGCTGCGGTTAAAGCTGGCCAGTGCTTTGACGATTCGGTCAAAGGTTAACTCTTTATCTCCAAAGGCATCTTTTACTAAGCCATTGTACATTGCGGTATTAAATCGCTTGAGGATAATCTCTTCATGGCCTGTTACGCCCATTTCGATAGGCTGCTCGCCAAAAAGAGGTATCAGTATTTGTGCTTCCAAAGTGGTCAACTGATCGTGCGCCCAGGTATAGGTTTTGTTATAGCCGACATTGATTAGCGATTGTGCGTTGCGTCGGTGGGGTTGTCCTGTTGAACCGGTTGAGTGGGCGATGTTCTCACCAAAAGCATATTGTTGCTGGTGACAGCTGGCGCAGGATTGCTGCTGATTTGCCGATAGATTTTTATCATAAAAAAGGTGGCGACCGAGGGTGACCTTCGCTTGGCTCATTGGATTATCTACTGGCACTATCGGGGTGGGAAACTCGTTGGGAAGCTGCCATTGATAAGTTTCTTCTGAAGGCTGTTGCTTGCAGCCGACCAGTATTACTAAGAGAACGAACACTGTGCTTAACTTTCGCATATTAGTGGTTAGCCTGCAGTTTGGAAAAAGAAACAGTGTTAGCCAGATTTTCTATTAATGTTGGGCAGCTTGGTTGAGTCGGTAGAGCAAGACAGCGAGTTTGCTTATTTAGCTCGACCTGCTTAAACAGCCGTGCAAGATCAAACGCTAGCACGCCTGTGTCGTCAAAATCTAAGTCGATGGTCACCGTATTTGGGTTTTTACAGGCGTTTGCAGGGGGACGAATAGGACTTGGCGACTGGCATCCGGTAGCGCCTAAGTGAAAAGCCCAGTTTTGTTCTGTTGCTGAATGTTCAAGGTCTAGGCGTAAATATTTATAGCCTTGCTGCCAAGTCCAAAACATATTGCTGTTAGCAAAAATTGATTGGGCGCGCATCGGGCTTTGGTGGTTTTTTGAAAACGGCAGGCCAATAGTAAAGCGCAGCTGGGTTATCGAATCTAATGGTGCACTTTGAGCGATAGCGACTTGCCAGTTAGCATCATCGGAATCGATGCAGTGTTGTCCGAGCAATGCCACGTTTTGATGCTGCCATTGATTGTTGGTTAACTTGGCTTCCTGCCAGCCAAGTTTGGTCTTTACTTCGAGGTTTGAAAGGTAGAACCATAATTGATCGAGTTGCCATGCAAATTCAGTGGTTATTTGTTTTTCACAAACTATAGTTGATTGATTATAAACTGGCTTAAATGTTAGTGTCGATAGTGTTGGCTGGTCGCTACAACTGATAACAAGCAGGGCAATGATAATAGGAATTAGTTGTTGTTTTTGCTTAACTCTTACGTGGCCGTTACTTGGTAGAAATCTCAATTTGAATTGCTCCTGTTTGCAGAGTAATTTGAATGCTGCCCAAGTGGTTTAGGGTAAGTGCGTAAACAACATTGATAGGATGATACAAATGAAACTTCAATACAAGGGGCTAATACTCATCGTAATATTGTCCAGCGTTATGTTAGGCAAGATGGTGTTTGCACATGCAGAGCATGATAAAGCACGCTTTATTGCGCCAACTGGTATCGATGAGGGACAGTGTGATAATCCGCTAAGACCTTGTCAGTCAATTTTATATGGCGTTTCAAGGGCAGCTAAAGGCGATCGGTTACTGCTTGCGGCAGGTGAGTATCAAATAAGCGCTATCGATGAAGTGTTAGCACTAAAAAATTCATTAGTGCCGATCACCGGAGGCTACAACAGGTTTGATCATTACAGTAGCCAAAACCCAGATACAAACATTACGACGCTTGTTGGTGTGCCTGATGAATTAATCGATGTTGTACGCAGTCGGGGCTTTAAGGTTGTTAGTGATGGTAAGCGCCAGTTTAGCAAAGCTCAACTACAACGGGTGAGCAAACAATATAACTTAGCAGCACAGGGGCAGGGGGCCGCGTCATGTGTTGATGGCGAGGCTGGGGGCTATCGCTGTAATAATGTTGAACTAATAAGTCATGTTAGTTTAAGCCAAATGAGCTTTAAACCCAGCGCTGCAAACGATATTTGGGGACATGTGGATCTTAATACCAACACCGAATATGCCATTATTGGGTTGGTCAATGGTGTTGCGGTTTTTGACTTATCAAACCCACAGCAGCCGCGTGAGGTTGGTGCGATATCAGGATTAAATTCTTCATGGCGGGACATTAAAGTTTATCAATATTTTGATGAGCAATTAAAGTCTTGGCAAGCCTATGCCTATGTCACCATCGATAATGCCAGCGATTATGTATCGATTATCGACCTTAACCAGCTACCTCATGCTGTTTCTCTAGTAACCAAAGATCGGGCGGTAAGCCAAGCGCACAATGTTTATATCAGCAATGTCGATTATAGCCTGAACATTCCATTGCCCGGGGCTGAGCCTACTTTGCAGCTAGTGGGAGCCCCAGCTAAAGGCAGTTATCAAAGTTCTTTTTTAAGCTATTCGTTAGCCCAGCCGACAATGTTAACGCCGTTGCCAACGGGTGATAATTTAACTAATGGTTATACCCACGATGGCGTATCTATGCGTGTTGAAGATGCCCGTAAAGATACAGATTGTGAAACGAACGGAGAGCCTTGTACTGTCTTTTTTGATTTTAATGAAAAAGAGATTTTTTTGTGGGATACCACCACTGCAGGTCAGGAAAAATCCATTGGCACATTGCAATATAACGATGTCGCCAAAGAGCATCAGTATGTTCATTCAGGCTGGTGGACGGAGGATAAGCGCTATCTGCTAGCGCATGATGAATTTGATGAGTCCAGAGCGCAAATCAATACCACAGTGCGTATCTTTGATTTGCAGTCGCTCACCACGCCAGTGCAGGTAGCGCAATGGACTGGGCCAACGACAGCCATCGATCATAACGGCTTTGTTCGTGGTAATCGTTACTACATGTCAAATTACACGCGCGGGGTCACTATCCTTGATATTTCTGACCCTACCTCGCCACAGGAGGTTGGTTTTTTTGATACCTATAGCTCAAGTGATTCGGCGTCTTTTAATGGGGCCTGGGGGATTTATCCGTTCCTACCGTCGGGGCTTATTATTGTTAGTGATATTAATGGTGGCCTTTTTGTGCTGCGCGATAACTCGCTTGATGTCGCGCAAGGCACGTTATCCTTTGCCCAATCGCAAATCGAGTCAGAACAAGGGAAAACATTGTCTGTTGAGGTAACACGCAAAGGTGTGCAAGCACAGGCGACTGATGTCTTGGTGCATTATGAGATTATTGCCGGTAGCGCTAATTCACAAGATGACTATGTCAATCAGTCGGGATCACTAAGCTGGCAAGGAAACAGTGCCGATAGCCAATTTATCGACATCGACATTTTACCATCGGCAACTGACAATGAGTTAAAAGAGCAATTTTTTGTGCGCTTATTTAATCCAACCAATGGCGCGACTATTTCAAGTCCACACTATCTGAGGGTTAACCTTGCAGGCGCTGAAAATGTTGGCTTAATTAGCTTTGAGCAATCTAGCCTGACTATCTTGGAGGCAGACTCAAAGCAGACAATTAGCGTTCATCGCACAGGGGGGCGCGAAGGTAGGGTAAGCGTTGACTACACATTGGCCTCAGGAACAGCAACCGTTGGTCAAGATATCGCGCAAAGTAGTGGTACTCTGATCTGGGCAGATGGCAATAATGAGGTTAAAACCATTGAATTGCAGGTGCTGGATGACGATAACGAAGAAGCAGACGAGACATTAACTTTATCCCTTGTCGCCATAGGAGAAACTAAGTTAGGCACCAATGCCCAGCTTGAACTGGTGATTAATGATGATGAGCGAAACACAGCGCCAAGCATCACAATGGCAGAGAACTTTGAAGTTAATACTAATCAAACCAGTTCAATTAGCGCTAGCGCGAGTGATCTGCAAGGTGATCAGCTGAGCTATTTGTGGACTCAAACTGGTGGCGTGAGTGTTAATATTGTTGGAGTGGATAAAGCGACAGCAAGCTTTGTCGCGCCAGCTAGCGCATCGCAGTTATCCTTTAATCTGCAAGTGACAGATAGCCGTGGTGGTGTTAGCAACGGTGAACTAACTGTCACGGTCGTTGCCACAGTAGTGCAACCAACTCAAAAGAGCAGCTCAGGTGGCGCTGCTTCATTGTTACTAGTGATGTTAATAACCTTAGGTGCTTTGCGGCAACTCGTTCGCGATAAAATACTGTTATAATCTGGCTAGTATTTTATCGTGAGTCGGAGTTTATATGTTTATTTTGAAAAGGGCAGTGATGATTGCTGCCCTATTAACCCCATTAGTACCTAATCTGAGCGTTGCCGCTGATTTATTTCAGCCCAAAGATATCTTTTCCCTTGAATATGCCAGCGACCCGCAAATCTCGCCAGATGGTAAACATATCGTATATATCCGCAACAGCAATGACATTATGGTTGATAGTAAACGCCGTTCTTTGTGGTTAATCGATGCCAAAACAAAACAGCAATCGCCGCTGTTTTCCGATGAAAAACAATATTCGCAACCGCGCTGGTCTCCAGATGGTAGCAAAATTGCCTTTGTCAGCAACTTAACGGGTAGCTATCAAATTCATGTTCACTATCTTAAGCACAATCGGACGGCGCAAGTTAGTCAATTGCAGCAATCGGTGAGTAATTTAACCTGGTCGCCAGATGGTAAACTACTTGCTTTTTCAGCAAAAGTTGCTGGCAAAGCTACCTCATTTGCCAAAATGCCTGCTAAACCTAAGGGCGCAAAATGGGCTGAACCTGTCGTTGTTATCGACAAAGCCTATTATCAAGCCGATGGCCGAGGATTGATTAAACCGGGCTATAACCATATTTTTGTTCTACCAAGTGACGGTGGAACCCCACGTCAATTAACCTCTGGTGACTTTCATCATCGTGGCAAAATGGCTTGGACAAGTGATGGGCAAGCTATTGTTTTCTCCGCTAATCGTATTAAGGATTGGGAGTACAAACGCTTAGAGGGGGATTTATTCCAAGTGTCACTAAAAGATGGCGCTTTGACTCAATTGACTAATGAGCCGGGCAAAGAGTCAACACCGGCATTTTCGCCAAATGGTAAAACACTGGCTTACTTATCGACGTCCAATGCGTTAAACCCTTATCGCAATGCTAAGTTAAACTTGATGAATTGGGCAAATAAATCAACCAAGATGATTGCTAAAGATTTCGACCGTTCAATTAGAAGCCCACAATGGCTTAATAATTCAAGCCTGGCGATGAGTTATGATGATTTTGGTAAACGAAAACTGGCGACTATTAGCACCAAAGGCAAGATAAGCGATCTTAACGATAATGTGTCAGGCACCACCATGGGGCGCCCTTATATCAGCGGCGAGTTTAGTGCTTCTGCTTCTGGAAAAATTGCGTTTACCAAAGGCTCTACATCGCGCCCTGCTGATGTTGCGCTGACAAGTAAAAGTAAGAAAATGACGGTACTTACTCAATTAAATGATGACTTACTCGCGCATAAGAGCTTGGGTAAAGTTCATGAGATAAATTACAAATCATCGTTTGACGGTGAGCCAATTCAAGGTTGGTATATTACGCCGCCAAATTTTGACCCGAGTAAAAAATATCCGTTGGTATTAGAAATACACGGTGGGCCACATTTAGCGTATGGCCCGCATTTCTCAGCTGAATTACAGCGCTTTGCTGCCCAGGGGTATGTTGTGTTTTATGATAACCATCGTGGGAGCAGTTCATACGGTGAACGCTTTGCGATGTTATTAAAGTATAAGTACAGCTCAAAGGAAGACTTTGCCGATCATGATTCGGGTGTCGACGCGATGCTAGCACTTGGCTTTATTGATAAAGATAACCTGTTTATCGCCGGTGGTTCTGCTGGTGGTATTGCAACGGCTTATGCCATTGGCCTAACCGATCGCTTTGCTGCCGCGGTGGTTGTTAAACCGGTGATTAACTGGTTAAGTAAAGTGCTCACCGCTGATAGTGGTCTTGGTCAGATACCAACACAATTTCCAGGGATGCCATGGGACCACGTTGAACATTATTGGCAGCGCTCGCCGATGTCGCTAGTAGGCAATGTCACCACACCAACGATGTTAATCACTGGCGAGCAGGATTTACGTACGCCAATGGCGCAGACTGAACAATATTATCAAGCGCTTAAGCTTCGTAAAATTGATACGGCATTGGTTAAAGTGCCTGGTGCGCCACACGGTATTGCTGGTAAACCATCACGGATGATTGCAAAAATAGAAAATACCTTAGCCTGGTTTGAAAAGTACAAAAACGAAAAATAAAGATAGCATTTCACCATAAGCTAGCTAATCGCTGATTAAAGCCCCATTGCACCTCGTGCGTGGGGCTTTTTATTAGGTAGTTCACCCCCGTCCATATCCTGAAAATGGAGGGCGCTAAATAAAAAAGTTTATTCAATACGTTGCACAATGTGTATTGGTGTATTATTGTATTGATACACTAAGCTGATGAGAGGCCAATGTGCAATCATTAAATATTTCACCAAGTTCAGGCATACCAATCTACAAGCAAGTGCTGTCGCAAGTAGAACGCATGATTATTAATGGACATTTGTCCTGTGGAGAAACGCTGCCTTCTGTACGCCAGCTAGCAAGCACTCTACAAGTTAATCCTATGACTATTTCTAAAGCCTATGGCCTATTAGAAGAGCGGGGTTATTTAACTAGATTACGCGGGCGCGGCATGGTCGTGGCCGAGCAAACACAAACCGTCTCAGAGCAAGGGAAAGTAGCGATGTTAAGCGAAATGATAGATCAACTAATTAATGAAGCGAGCTTAATGGGCGTGGACCAAGAGAGTTTGCTGCGCCTGATGAATCAGCGAATCAAAGACTCAACAAATAGCACGGACGAGGAGTAGTTATGTCTCAGGTAATTTCGATTAATAATCTAAGTAAAGCTTATAAAAAACAACAAGTATTGAATAATCTATCATGGGAAATTCGCGCTGGTGATGTTATCGGTTTATTGGGAAAGAATGGTGCTGGAAAATCAACCTTATTAAAATCTATTTTAAATATTGAAGTGGTTGAGCAAGGAACGATTGAGATATTTGGCGAAAATAATCAGCAACTCTCCTGTACTAACAAGAACAAAATTGGTTATGTACCGCAAGAAAATGATGAAATTCCCTGGTTAAGCATTAATGATTTGGTGACCCTTAGAAAACGCTTTTATGATCAATGGTCTGATGAAAAGGTTGCTGGCTTAATGCAGCGCTGGGACATTGATGGAAGCAAGCAGGTCAGTGAGTTATCGCCAGGGCAAATGCAAAAAGTACTTATTATGCTCGCGCTAGGGCCACTGCCGCAATTGCTTATCCTTGATGAACCTGCTGCGGCGCTTGATCCCATTGCTCGTCGTGAGTTTTTAAAGGAGCTGGTTGAATTGGCTTGTGAGGAAGAAATTAGCATTATTTTTTCCACCCACATTACCTCTGATATCGAGCGCGTTGCCAACAAGGTTGCCGTTTTGGATAAGGGAAAGATTTGCTATTTCGATGAGTTAGACAATTTTAAGGAAAGTGTTGTTAACCTTTCGTTTACCCATACAAAAGGACAAGCGTTAGCTATTCCTCATTTGCTGCGTAGTGAATGCCAAGGTAATCAAACACATTGTGTCGTTAGCGCCGTTGATCAGTCTTGGCTAGATCAACTTGCCTCGCAAGATGTTAGCTATCACATTAATCAATTGGGGCTCGAAGATATTTTTATGGAGCTAACGCGATGATATTAAAAATACTAACTCATGGTTGGCTGGATAGGTTTTTTGTCCTGTTATTTTGGCTGGGTGGTTTTAGTGGTCAGTTTTGGCTAGACGATCCTCAAAAAGCATTTTTAATGTCTGTTATTACCATTATTACGGCTAACTTTATTTTGTACTTCAGGGTGTCGATGCGCTTGGTGTTACTCACTAATGCGGATTTTAGGTCGGTGTTGCCCAATTACTATCGCTTGCTTAAGCGTAGCTTGGTGACTTTACTTGTCGTCAGCTTGCTTCCGGCGTTAACCTTAATATCTCAGCCAATGGTTATGTTAAGTGTGATGTCTCTACTACTTATCTTAGCCGTGCTGTTAGTGGCATTAACTTATCAGCCTAAATTATATTTTCTGGTTATCGCATTACTGCTAATGCCTGTTTCAATCGAAGAGATTGCTATTCAGTGGGGAGACTTGTTGATTAATGTAGGTAGCTTTTCGTTACCGCTTATCGCTCTGCTTAGTTACGTGTTAATTCAACATATTGAACGATTCAAAAGTAACCGCAAGTATATTGAGCGCATGCTGCTAGTGTCGTCGGGTAGCTCTAGCATGGATTTGGTTTCTATTGAGGAAACAAATTATAATGCCCAACCCGCCTGGCGACGTTGGTTAAGCAACAGTCATTTTGATTATTACCGCTCAATGTTGCGCAGTGACAAGGCAATGAATAAATTACAATTAATTGAAGTTGCTTGCCAAGGCTTGAGTTCGTTGCATCGTTATAGCTACTTTGTCGCGATCGCCGTTGCGTTAATTATAGCTTTGGTGTCTAAAGCACTATTTCCTTCGTTTGAGCAAATATCATTAATTATGGCTTTACTAAGCATTGCATTGATTGTGCTTGGTAACATTGCCCCTTTTCAAATAATCAGTAAGCGTCGTGCTCAATTAAAGCAATTGGCGAGCTTGCCTCTTTTTGCCAAAGAAAAAAGCTTTTCGACTAGCTTCATTAGCTATTTATTTAAGCAGCAGCTCAAGTTGTATGGCACTGTGATATTGGCAAATCTATTATTAATGGGTGTGCAGCAGCAGATATCTTCTGTAGTCATTATTAATATGCTGCTTGTTTGCGTATTCTTCATGGCTACGAGTATGCTCATAATGCTTAGCGCGTGGCGCTCGCAAACAAATCACGATAACTCTGCCATTGCAGGCTTTCTCGGCATCTTTGTGGTGATGTCAATAACCGTCATGATTGGTGTCGAGAATAATCTAGCGCTTTGGACCAGCCAGCTATTCTTAACGGCAGTTTTTGTTGCCGTTGGCTTAGCGATCGCTAAGATATCTCAATGCAGAAATAGGGTATTTGCATAGCGTATATATGATGGTCAATTTATCAGCTGTAAAACTAGGCTTATAGATTGGTCATCATGATTATAAAACTGGCTATCAACTAAATTTATCTGCTGCCATAACCTTTCGGGGTAATGCAATACACTAAAGCAATTGAGTTATAACGACGTTTTCTAAATTATGTTTAATAGTGTGAACGAGGTGAGCAATAAATCTGCAATTTGTGCTAGATCTGGCGCTCAGATCTGATAGAATTCCGCTTTAATTTCAAACCGTGAACAAAACAATGGCAAATAACGTAGTTGTGCTCGGCACCCAATGGGGCGACGAGGGTAAAGGTAAGATTGTTGATCTACTAACTGATAGTGCTAAGTATGCAGTACGCTACCAAGGTGGACACAATGCTGGTCATACATTAGTAATTGATGGTGAAAAGACCGTTCTTCACTTGATCCCATCTGGTATTTTACGTGACGATCTAATGAGCATCATCGGTAATGGCGTGGTGTTATCACCAGCCGCTTTACTTGAAGAAATGAAAATGCTTGAAGCTCGTGGCGTACCAGTTAGAGATCGTCTACGCATCAGTGAAGCTTGTCCATTAATCCTTCCTTACCACATCGCACTTGATCAAGCGCGCGAAATCGCTCGTGGTAATAAGGCTATCGGTACAACCGGTCGTGGTATCGGTCCAGCTTATGAAGATAAAGTAAGCCGTCGTGGACTACGTGTTGGTGATTTATTCGATACTGAGTCTTTTGCAGCGAAGCTAAAAGAAGTGATGGAATATCACAACTTTATGCTAACTAACTACTACAAAGTAGACGCTGTTGACTACCAAAAGACACTTGATGAAACTCTTGAAGTTGCTGAGTTACTTAAGTCTATGGTGGTTGATGTTACTGAATTGCTTGATACCGCCCGTAAGACTGGCGAAAAAATCATGTTTGAAGGTGCACAAGGTACATTGTTAGATATCGACCACGGTACTTACCCGTACGTTACATCATCTAACACCACTGCTGGTGGCGTTGCTACGGGTACTGGATTTGGTCCATGTCACGTTGAATATGTATTAGGTATTATTAAAGCCTATACAACTCGTGTTGGTTCTGGTCCTTTCCCTACAGAGCAATTTAACGATGTTGGCCAATATCTAGCTGATAAAGGTCATGAAGTTGGCGCAACAACTGGTCGTGGCCGTCGTTGTGGTTGGTTAGATTTAGTGGCAATGCGCCGCGCGATTCAACTAAATAGCATCACTGGTCTTTGTCTAACAAAATTAGACGTATTAGACGGTTTAGAAGAGCTTCAACTATGTACTGGCTATAAGTTAGAAGATGGCACAGTAACAAACGTTGCTCCTATGTCAGCTGATGATTTTGAAAAAGTAACACCAGTTTACGAATCAATGCCTGGTTGGTCAGATGTTACTGTTGGTCAAAAAGATCGCAGTAAATTGCCACAAGCTGCATTGAACTACATCGCTCGCATCGAAGAAATTCTTGAAGTGCCAGTTGATATTATCTCAACAGGTCCAGATCGTGTTGAAACTATCGTATTGAACAACCCGTTTAAATAACCCGTTGTGCTAGTACGTTTAAAAGGCTTCCTTTAAGGAGGCCTTTTTTATGTTCAGGATGAACGGTATGCTGCGGTGCCATGGATGGCAAGGAGCAGCGATGTTCAGGATGAACGGTCAGGTTTTATGCTCCCGGCAAAACCTAAGTACTTACATCCATGTAAGCAATGCTGCGGTGCCATGGCAGATTACATATTCCAGACGTAATCTAAGTACGTGCTTCCATGCACGCAAAGGCAAGGAGCAGCGATGTTCAGGGCTAAGGGGGGCGAGCGAAGTATGGGAGCTCAAGCCGAAAGCTACAATAGCTTTTTTAAGTAGTAGTTTTTATGGCCAACTGGGTAATCGTCCAATTGGGCATAGACTTCAAAACCAATCTTTTTATAAAAACCGAGTGCCTGAAAGCTTCCTGTTTCGAGCTTAATACGGTTAAGCTCGTTGTCTTTGGCGTACTCTTCCATCTTAGCCATTAGTTTGGTGGCCAAATCATTGCCTCGATAGGCTTCGTCTACCCAAACTAAGTCGATACTTAGCCAGCCCCAAGAGTCATAGCCAAATGCACCGCCGATCATTTTGCCGTTTAAGTCACGGCAAAAACAGCCAACGGGTTTCTTTACGTTAGCCCATAGCTTTGAGTGGTTAAAGGCACGCAAGTTTAATAGTAGCTCATTGACATCTGCCGCTTGTGCTTCAAGCACTGGCTCGATAATAACTTCATCTGGGTTTAGTGACATGTCTAGCCTTTATTTGTTAATTTTGGTGTTGAGATAAAAAATTATTGGTATAATACGCTCGTTTTCAATCGAGAGAAATACCATGAGCCGCGATTTTGTTGTGTTAGTTGATACTAACGACAATGTGATCGGTAGCGAGGAAAAGCTACTAGCGCATCAAAAAGGACTATTACATCGCGCATTTTCAATTTTTATAGCACGCCAGCATCAGGGGGAAACCCAAGTGTTGCTGCAACAACGTGCTTGGTCAAAATATCATTGTGGTGGTTTATGGAGTAACTCGTGTTGTTCTCATCCGCAACCTGAGGAAGAGCTAAAAAGTTCTGCTTTGGCAAGGCTTAATGAGGAGCTAGGCTTCACGCTTGAGGACTTAACTTGGGTAGATAGCCATACTTATCGTGCCGAGCTTGCTAATGAACTCGTTGAACACGAACTGGATCATTTGTTTGTTGCCTGGGCCGAACCAGATGTATCCCAATTCAATCCAAGTGAAGTTGAAGCAACTTCTTGGCGAAGCCTTGCTCAAATAGACGAGCAACTTGTCTCACACCCACAGCAATTTACCCCATGGTTTGCCCCAACCTACGAAAAGGTAAGAGCTAGTCTTAATTAATCCCAATATATTGCGCAATGTAAGCTTGCTGATAAAAATGTTGTTGATGTAAATGCGTTGTAAGCATCGGAAATGTTCGTGGTAACTCGTTATCTTGCAATAAAAAATTTGGATTTTTAGGTCGGCCAATAGTGGCTTGTTGATGGGTAAATGTTTCA
>CAKZQF010000220.1 GCA_937139475.1 uncultured Gammaproteobacteria bacterium
TGTTTATCCAATAGAGTGTTTTCGGGCTATGACGAAATTGTCGATGAAGTTTCAAAGGCATGGAATCACTTTATTTCAATCCCGGATCGAGTAAAGAAAATGTGCAATCGGGAATGGATTAAATTGACTTAACCTTTATGCGGAATGGTATTAGAAGCCGTCGAGATTGATAAGGTGATAGGGGCGGATATCCATCAGGGCTAGAGCGGATAAATCCGCTCATAAAAAAGCCGAATATATGGCAGCAATGAACTTTGAAATTCTATCAATTACTGTCTTGCAATCGGAGAGAGTCCATATAAGGTATTATTAGCTATACGCTTACCACATATCCGAATTTCTGTTTAGCAACGCAGTGACGATAGTCGTTCGACCACCCCCTTAGTTTCGGGTTTATCAACTTTATTAGTCATTAACGAAGATGGTTGCGTGCTTTTTGATGAGTTCACGCAAGTTACCCAGAAATATTAACGTGTTAGACTTACTCAGTTTAATGAGCTATTTTTCTTTGTTCTTCCTATGGTTAAAGCCTAGGAGGTCAAAATCACGGCTGATTTAAGTGTGGTAGACTTTATGCGCTGCTCAATACCTATAAGTGTTATTAGCATCAAGGTTGCAGATATGGCTACGCCTTGTGGTGTTCCCTCGTAAGTGCGATAGAACAGCCCTTTGCCAGACTTATCCATAACAGTGGGGGCATACCAACGTCCTCTTTTAGGGTCTAATACAAAGCCATCTTCTTTAGAACGTAGAGCTTTTGCTTAAAGGCCTAGTTCAGTTTAGCTTTTAATAAGGGATTCAACAGATAATTTAGAACGGTGCGTTTACCTCCGAGTATATCGACTTGTGCAATCATGCCTGGGCGAATAGGATAGGACTTACCATCTTTGACCAAATGATTCTCTTGAGTAGCAATCAGTATTTGATAAAAGTACGCTTTACCTTGTGCGGTCTCTTCTTCAATCGTATCAGGACTGATTTGAATTACTTCGCCTTCAAGATCACCATAGATAGAAAAGTCATAGGCAGTAATTTTGACTTTTGCTGACATTCCTGGTGCCAAAAACGCAATATCTTTAGGAGCTATTTTAGCTTCAATAAGTAACTGTTCATCAATCGGTAGTATATACATAATCGGCTCACCAGGCTGAACCACGCCACCGCGTGTGGTGACCAAAATATCGTTTACCATACCTTTAACAGGAGATATGATCTGGGTACGTGCCAACTGGTCCTGTCGTTGCACCAAAGATTCATTCAAGGCATTTAGCTCTGCTTTTTTCTGCGTCAGCTCGGTGTAGGCATCTTGCATGTAATTATTGCTGACCTCGATGACCTGCCCCTTTAAATCCTCCAGTTGTTTCTCCAGGCGCAATAACTCCATTTGACTGACGGACTCAGCGGCAACCATCGGGCGTAAGATATCAATTTGCTCGCCAACAATTCGCATACTCTGTTTTAGACCTGTAATTTTCTCTTGCTTGTTGCTTTGGCGAGCGGCAAACAGTGCTTGTTCAAACAAACGATCTTTCTCATCAATTTTGAGTTCTTTTGGAAAGATTAAGCTATCGCTTTCGCGCACTTCGGCCTCTAATCTAGTGATGGAAGCTAATAGTGATGAAGCTTGCGCTTCGCCCTCACGAAAAGCGGCTAAAAAGCGGGTCTTATCGAGTCGAAGAAGTGGTTCACCCTGTTCGACAAGCTGCCCCTCAGACACTAATAGCTCCTTGATAATACCACCCTCAAGGCTTTGAATTTTTTGCAGGCGGCTGGAAGGGATTACTTTCCCCTCGCCGCGAGTCACTTCGTCGATTTCAGCAAAGGCCGCCCAACCAATAAATATGGCCACAATAAATGAGCATAACCAGAGCGCAGGGCGTGCTGCAAGAAAACGATTTTCATCTGGCCATGATTTACTTAGTTTCATTGTTTACCTGCTTATGTGGGGCTAAAATACTATCGAAGTCTCCTTCAGTGGCTACGCTTCCTTGTTTGAGTACGATACCCCGAGTGCCAAGTACTAACATGCAGCGCTTATGGGTCGACATGACCAAGGTTTTGCCTTGCAACCAGATCTTCATGAATTGAATCACTTTCTCCTCGCTTGCTTGGTCAAACGCTGAGGTTGGTTCATCCAGTAACACGATACGAGGGTTTTGTAATATGAGTCGTGCTAAGGCGACGGCTTGACGTTGTCCGCCTGAGAGACTCCTACTGCCTAGAATCGGCATGTCTAGACCGAGAGGGTGAGCCCGCACTGTTGGGCCTAAGCCGATGCTATCAAGTACTTCGAAAATGGCTTCATCGGTGTAAATGTCGCCTGCTAACTGCAGGTTTTCACGTAAAGATCCGTAAAATAAGCAAGAGTCTTGAGGCAAATAGCCAATATCACGTTGACGGTCTGCAGGATCGAGCTGCGTCATGGCGATATCGTCAAGTAACACTTGACCGCTATCAACATCTTCTAAGCCAGCTAAGATCCGCAATAGACTTGATTTCCCCGCACCATTGTTGCCAAGCAATAAAGTATGGCTGCCGGCTTGAATCTGCAGCTTTTTAATATTTACTGCCGGAGGTCCTTCATCACCATAGGTCAGTTTTACGCTCTCGAGGTTGTAATCACCATCCAACCTAGGTTTATGAGCAAACTGGCGTCCAGGTGGGCGCTCTGTTGGCGCTTGCATGATTTGATCTAGCCCTTCAAGTGCAACTCTAACGTGCTGCCATCGCACTAAAGCGCCAGTGATTTGATTTACTGGGGCTATAGTTCGAGAAGTAAGCATGGTACACGCAATCAGCGCTCCAATCGTTAGTTCGCTGACACTTATTTGGTGAACTCCAACGACAACCACGAAAATAAAGCCTAGTTGTTGAACCATTGAAGCGCCTTGGCTCAACCTATTCGAGAGGCTCTTAAAAGTTATGCTATCAGTTGCTTGCTTTTTAGTAAGGACTTCCCATAAATATAGATTACGGGATTCTGCGTGGCTTGCTTTGACGGTTTCTAAATTTTCAATCACTTCTATTATGAGTCCTTGCTTTACGGAGCTTTCGCGCAACCCTTCGCGAGATAATTGTGCGAGTCTTCCTTGCATCATTAGACTAGGTAACAGCATTAATAAAATGGCTATAATCGGAACCCAAACTACGGGACCGCCAAGGTACCAAATAAGTAATAAAAACAGAAAAACAAATGGAAAGTCACTGATGCTAGCTGCGGTAGACGAGGTGAAAAATTCGCGCACACTATCAAATTCTTTTAGTTGGCTCGAGAATGCACCGGTTGATTCAGGCTTTGCTTTGAGACGCATAAAAAGAACTTGTGAGAAGAGTCGTGACGAAAGTTCTAAATCTAATTTCTTGCCTGTTACATCCAGTAAATAGGCGCGAAGTACTCGCAATATGAAGTCAAATATAATGGCAATGACAACCCCAGTGGTGAGAATAAATAAGGTATCAAAGGCATCATTTGGCACAACGCGGTCATATACCTGTAAGGCAAACAATGATGTGCCAACGGCAAGTACGTTGGCAAATAATGAAGCGACACCGACATCAATATAGGTTGGCCAGCATTTCATTAATTGTTCTTTTAGCCAATGTTTTTTGTAAGGTTGTGCATAGTCTTTAGCGCGGTGGTCTGCTTTATAAGCGAGATTTGCAAGTACTACTTGCGAGGAAATTAGTGCTTCGAGTTCTGTATGAGTATAGGTTTTTTTTCCGCTCGTTTCGGGTACGACGACAGTGCAATGCTCGTCGTCTTTGCTGACTAATACCAGACCAGTGTTATACTGCGTAAGCAGTAATGCCGGCAAGTGATAATCTTGTAATTGGTGTAGAGACTTTTCCACTATGACGGCATTGATCCCTTGCTTGTCTAACGCTCGAGGGATGAGCTCTAAGGTTAAGCGGTTATTCTTTAGTGGTAGCCCTTCGGTAATTGTATCGACACGGGTTGATTTGCCAAGTAACTGGCAGTAGGTTGTCAGGGCTAATTGCAATGGATCTTGCGCAAGCGGTTTTGCGGCTGCGATAGTCTGTGTCATTCTTGTAACGCCTTATCACTTTGTGCAGAGAGCACGGAATCTAAAATACCTAACTCAGAGCTGATCTGATAGGGAATACGTAATAGCTCAATGGATACGTTCAGGTGTTGATTAAGTAGCTCAAAGCGTTCGCGTTCAGCCGTTAAAATTTCTGGCACTGTGATATATCCTGCGCGGAATTGATCTTTGTAAACGCTAATCAGTCCATTTGCCGCATTGATTTGTTGTTCAATTGATTGCTGTTGCTCTGCTAAATTACTTAATGTTTCACGTTGCATATTTAAATTCCGTTCAAGATCTAAATGCGTAAATTGTAAATCCCACTGCGCTGCCTCAGCACGCAAACGTTCAACTTCATCAGTATCAAAGCTAGCTAAACCTTTATCAAAGCTTGCTTTAAAACGAACTGCTACTGATGAATCGCGGATCAACTGACCGCCAATGTCACGACGTTGAGATGATGCTTCTAATACAAGTTGTGGGAGCTGTTGTGCTTGAAGGCTATCTGCTTGACTGTTCGCGAATTGTATTTGCTCTTTCGCTTGCATATATTTTGGGGCTCGTGTAATTAGTTCAGTTTGTTGCTTTGAGCTTGGCAACAGTCGGTGTAATACAGTGTAATTTCGTGGCAACGGCGGAAGTATAGTTATCGGTTGCTGCATTAACATTTGCAGGCGTAAGCGAGCTTGTTGCTGATCAGCTCTATTTTGCTGCAATTGTTGTTTGCTGTAATAGCGTGCCTGCAATACGCGATTCATTTCTGCACCGTCACTGTAACCTCCAGAAGAGCGAATTTCGGTCATATTTTCGATTCGTGCAATGCGTTGTTGATGCTCTTTAATAAATATTTGGCGTTGTTGCGCCAACTTTAAATCTAGATACGCTTCGATGATATCAAGACCGACCTCAGCACGAACCTCACGTAATTTGTGTAAGGCTTTTCGAGCTTCGGCATTCATACTTTCGAGCTCACTATCGAGTGCCCCCCAATCGTATAAAGTATAGCTGAGCGTTGCGTTGTAAGCGAAAGCTCCACTAATACCGTTAGCAGGGCCTGCCGATAGATCAATTGAAGGCCAATAACGACCCTCGTTGACATTGACAGTTTGTTCAGCTTGGTTAACCTGCGCCATCGCGGAGCGTATGCGAGGGTTCCGCGTTAAACCATAATGAACCATTTGGGATAACGATGGATTTTTTAAGCTTTCAAAAGGATTCTCAGAAGCTTGGCTTGAACAACAGCTCAAGCCAAGCAATATAGTGCACAGGAAAGGGCGATTAAAACCCAACATTACCATCCTCATCCGTCCAAGAAGGTTGCTGGATAATGCCAGCATCGTTAAACATAATATCGTCGATGCTGAATGAGTCACTACTGTTAGTTACTATCTGTGGTGGCGCATCTGCATCTGCTTCAGTGTCCTGAGCGCTCAGTAACAACGGCAGGTCATCTTCAAAGGTATGTTCAAGCACAGCTTGGCGCATCGATGTTTCATCATCACTGGTGGAAGATGGGTCGCTCGGGTCAAGTACTTCAGGTTGCAGCATCAACTCACCACCATCGACCATACTAAACAACAGATCTGCGTTTAACGAAGTCGCTGTTGGTACACCTTCACCTGAAGCAGTGATAAACACATTGAACTCTGCTTCTTCGATGGTGCCGTTTGGATACTCAACACGATAGCTAAAGGTATCGGTTAAGGTCGAGCCAAATACTTCCAAGGTGCTGTCTGGGGTATAGGTGTAATTTCCGTTTTCATCAATTTGCAAGGTGCCGTATTGGCCCGTCAAAGTGATGCCACCGGTTGGGTCTTGGAACGTTGCTCCATCGGTTGAAACGGTTAGGGTGTACGTTGGATCGAACAGCACATCGTTTTCGAGTAGGCTGCCACTGGTGGTTTGTACACCGTCAACAACGAACTGATCGAGGTGGTGAATGGTCGAGCTGAGATCAACGCTCACGCCACCGATCAAGCTGACGACACCAGTATCGACATCCATGGAGACACGGTAGTCGCCTTCGGTAAGACCATACACAGTAAACTCACCGTTACCACCTAGTCCTAGGAGACCAATGAGCTGGTCGCTGGAGAAGGTTTCAACCACTTGCCAGGTACCGTCAACAAACTTCTCAACCGCGAGGTCAAGGCCTGACCCCAGCGACAATAAGTCGCCGCCATCGACGGTTAGAGTCAGATCTTGCATGGTATTTGCTGCGACGTTGATAGTGTCACTTTCGGTGTTGGTAACAACAGGGATCGCCCCGCCCAACACACCTAAGATCCAAGTGTACTCAAGAGCATCGGTGACACTTTCACCAGCTTCAGAAGCGAAATCGTAGCTGATTCCTGCACGAGCGGTATCTCCAGAGACGCCTTGACCTGAAAGGTTGAAATTCAGGTTGGCTGTTGAGCTGTTGGTACCGTCCGAAATCGTGTAGCTAAAGCTGTCACTGTCGCCCAAGCCATCACGAACGCCGTTGGCAACGTAGGTATAGCTACCATCTTCGAAGATGGTGAGGTCACCGAAGTCACCTTTAATCGTGACCCCATCTGTGCCACTGCCAAGTACCGTGACTGTTTCACCATTCGCATGCGTCACTTGAGTCACTACGCCGCCTTGAGCAATGCTATCACTTCCGTCACCATTGGTGGCTCCTTGGATAACGTTCCCTGAAGCAGAAGTACTGCCTTCGAACGCATACTCAGTCAGCGTTGAAGTAACATCTGTCTGCTGCAGCAACGTGAGGGTGTTACTCAAGAGTGCGTCCGCAACGGCATCAAGTACGGTATCGAGTAGACTTGTTAGGCCCAATGCGTTGAGACCATTGGTGAGAGTGCCAATTAAGTCTCCTACACCAAGAGCATCAACGGTGCTCAGGACTGGTTCGAGGATTAATTCACGTACCACTGTGCCCAGACCAAGTGCACCTAAAATGCCACTGTTACTGCCATTCAGAGCATTTTCCACAGCTGTGAGCACTACGTCTTGGTTTTCTTCGCCGAGAACCACGCCGCCTTGACCTAATTCAGTTAGTGAAATCGCGCCGCTACCGTCCGCATCGAATAAGGACTCAAGCACACTTTCATCGTTGCGTACGACAACAGTGTAGTCGCCGGCTGGAAGACCAGAGAACTTCGCGACCAGGGTATCGTCACCGGTAACGCCGAGGAGGTTCAAGCCTGCTACGTCGCCAACCAGTGGATTGTCTGCTGACATCGCCGTGGCGACCACATTGCCGTTCGCATCAACAATTTCAACAATGTAGGCATCAGCTACTGCAACCAGTGCATTTTGGCTTACTTCGACGACGACTTCCCCGAAATAACCTTGACCGACCGTAAGTGGCGTTCCAGCAATAGGGGAACCTGCGGTTGGAGCGCCTTCTACCAAGCCCAGCACTTGCATGTTACTGTCAGTGACAGGAGTGCTCACCACACTGGTTTGCGCGCCCAGCTCCATATCAATGCTATCGTTCTGTGCTTGCACCGGAGGTAAGTCACTGCCGGCAATAGTGATGGTCAGAGATGCCGAGTCAGAGGTTTCACCGTCTGAAAGGGTGTAGTTGAATACTTCGTCTTGACCGATCGAACTACGATCACCGTTGGCGGTATAGGTGTAACTTCCGTCAGCAGCAATTTCGAGCACGCCATAAGTGCCTTCAATGGTTACTGTACCAGTGGCTGGAACCTCAACGCTCTCGCCAGCAGCGTTCGTAACAACAGTCACTTGCGCACCTGCGATGATGGTATCTGCACCTGCGCCACCGGTATCGCCCTCAAGTAGGTTACCTTGTGCGATGGTTTCACCTGAGTAACTGTATTCCGTTACTGTGGTGGTAATATCGGTGCCTTGTAACAGCGTAAGGGTGTTACTTAGTAGTGCATCGGCGACAACATTTAGGATCTCGTCTAGAACACTGGTCAAGCCTAACGCATCGAGTGGTCCTGTGAGTAAGTTAACAAGCTCACCTGCACCAATGGTTGTCGTGGTATCAAGTAACCCTTCTAACGCGCCACGAACCAGAGTTCCGACGTCGAGTAGAGGAATTCCAAGCACGGCATCATTGAGGGTGGTTTCGACGGTGTCGAGCACCACAGCTTGGTTATCTGGGCCAAGTACTACACCGGCATTGCCGAGCTCGGTAAGGCTGATATCACCATTGCCGTCACCATCTAACAGCTCTTGCAGTTTACTTTCATCGTTGCGAACAACGATGCTGTAATTACCAGCTGCTAACCCTGGAATCGAGATAGAAATGTTTTCATCACCGGTAGTGTTGAAGATGTCTAAACCACCTACATCGGCGAGTTGCGAGTTCGCACTGACACCTTGATAAACCAGTTCACCGTTTTCATCGTAGACCTCAACAATGTAGGCATCGGCGACAGCAGCAAGGGAGATTTGGCCCACCTCAATCTGCACGTCACCAAGGTTGTCCGGTGCAACGGTAAAGGTTGCACTTGCATCAGCGCCACCGGTTGCTTCTGCTAAACCAAGCACCTGCACGTTCTCAGTTGATTGTGCTGGGTTGACCGTGACTACCGGCTCTCCCATGTCAATTGCATTACCATCATTTACAGCATCAAGTGACTGAATGACAACATCTTGGCTGGCGGTGCTTTGGCTATTCCCAGCAGCATCGGTTACTGTTGCAATCACTGGGTAAGTACCTGCTGGCAATGGTGTACCAGATAAATCGAGGCTCCAATTACCTTCGGTATCAACGGTTAGTTCCGGTGAGCTGCCAAGGGTATAGTCGTTGCCGCCAACCGACACTGTTAAGGTCGTTTCGTCGGCAAGATCGATCGTACCGTTGAAGATCAGTGTGGAATCGCTAGTGATGAAATCACCGTCGGTACCCGAATCGTTGGTAATACTGTCAAAGGTGACCGTTTGACCATTGCCATTGCCGTCAATAGCGGTATCAATGACCAAGCTACCGGTTGCAGTACCAGTATTACCTGCAGTGTCCGTCGCGGTGACCGTGACGTTGTAGTTGCCGTCTGCGAGCTCTGGCAAGGTGTTGTCGGCCAAGGTCCAGGAGCCATCACCATTGTTGGTGGCGGTGTAGTCGTTGCCGTTGACCGTGACCACCACGGTGGCATCTGGATCGTCAATGGTGCCCGTCAATGCTGGCGTGCTGTCATTGGTCGTTGCATCATCCATGGTGACGCTAGGCGCCGTACCATCAACAATGTCAGAGGCAGGGTCACTGACGTTGCCCGCCGGATCCGTAGCGGTGGCGGTCACTTCCGTACCGTCTGCTAATGGTGCATCAGGGGTGACACTCCAGTTGCCATCGCCGTCAGTGGTGGTGGTGTAATCTGGCGTACCGTCACCATCGACATCCACATTCACTTCACTACCCGGCTCAGCGGTACCGGTGATCTCCGTGCCGTTACCGGCGTCGATGGTCGGTGCGTTTGGTGCCATGGTGTCGATGACCAAGGTACCAGTGGTAGTGCTGCTGTTGTTCGCCGTGTCCGTCGCGGTCACGGTGACGTTGTAGTTGCCGTCTGCAAGCTCAGGCAAGGTGTTATCGTCCAAGGTCCAGGTGCCGTCACCATTGTTGGTGGCGGGGTAGTCGTTGCCGTTGACGTTCACCACGATGGTCGCGTCTGGATCGTCAATCGTCCCCGTCAATGCTGGCGTGCTGTCATTGGTGGTTGCATCATCCATGGTCACGGTTGGCGCCGTACCATCGACAATGTCAGAGGCTGGGTCACTGACG
>CAKZQF010000221.1 GCA_937139475.1 uncultured Gammaproteobacteria bacterium
CGGTAAATGAATGGTTAGGAAACCAGGCATTGGCGATTGGGATGATGTATTACAAAATGCGCGAGCATTTTAGTTAACGAGCATTAAACCTATCCGCGGGGTTCTAGTTGAAGCAGGCATGGCCTGCTTCAACATAGGATTTAGAACGTAGGCGGGGTATGGGCGCTAATGATTTTACATACTTTTTTCGAGCGATTTAGAAAGCGGTGCGGTAGATGAGTCGAGAACTTGTAGCTATCGCCTTTACCTAGTTTGTAGGTTGTGCCTGCAACGGTTATCTCGATACTGCCTTCAATAACAGTGCCTGCCTCTTCACCCTTGTGGGTCACCATATCCGGACCGGTGTCTGAACCTGGCTCGTACTTTTCTATTAAAAACGCTAGCTGTGTATCAGGGGTGCTAGTTCCGACCAGCTTTAATTCAACGCCATCACCACCGATATCAACAAGTTCGTCTGCTTTAAACACTACTTGCGGTAGGGCTTGAAAATCCGCGGTAAAAAATTCGGTGATCGACATGTTAACGCCACCAAGGATCCGCTTTAGCGAACTAACCGATGGGCTAACGGTATTACGTTCAATCATTGAAATGGTGCTATTGGTAAGACCTACGCGTTTAGCTAACTCACGTTGTGACAAACCGTGCATTTGACGAATTTTCTTTAAACGATCGCCTACTTCCATTAAAACTTTCCCCTAACAATATATTGAACACTAATAATAAAAACTATTTATACCTTATAGTGTTCAATATTGTTAGCAAAACCAGTCTAATCCTCTAATTTAATTAGCGTAGTTTTGATCTCGGTATACTTATCAAGTGCATGGAGTGATTTATCACGTGCATTGCCTGATTGCTTAAAACCACCAAATGGTAGGGTCATGTCACCACCGTTGTAGTTATTGACCCACACTGAGCCAGCGCGCAGAGCTTTAGCGACTTTATGTGCTTTGTTTAAGTTGCTTGTCCAAATACCAGCCGCAAGACCAAACTGTGAATCATTGGCTATTGCTACCGCTTGCTCGCTACTATCAAAACCAATAACTGCCATTACTGGGCCAAAAATTTCTTCTTGGGCGATACGGCTACAGTTTTCAATACCATCAAAAATAGTTGGTGGTACAAAGTAGCCGCCCGTTTCAGTGGCAACACGTTCGCCGCCAGATATCAGTGTGCCGCCTTGCTCACTACCGATATTGATGTAGTTGAGCACTTGGTTCATTTGCACATCGTCAACAATGGCGCCCATGGTGGTGTTTGGATCAAGAGGGTCACCAGGGGTGATAGCTTTAGTTGCTTCGACAAGTAGTGGCATAAACTCATCTTTAATTGAGTTCTCGACCAACAATCTTGTACCGGCAACGCACACTTCGCCCTGGTTATAGAAACAACCCCAGGCGGCCGCCGTTGCTGCCGCTTTTAGATCGATACAATCGGCAAAGATAATATTTGGGCTTTTACCGCCAGCTTCCAGCCAAACACGTTTCATGTTCGATTGACCCGAGTATTGCAGTAAGCGTTTACCAACCCCGGTAGAGCCGGTGAACACCAAACATTCAACATCCATGCTAAGTGCTAAGGCTTCACCCACCTCATGCCCGTAGCCTGGAAGTACTTGGAAGACACCTTTGGGGATGCCCGCTTGCTCTGCTAGTTGTGCAATGAAAATAGCCGTTAAAGGGGATTTTTCAGATGGTTTTAAGATCACCGAGTTACCCGTTACAAGGGCAGGGGCAAACTTCCAGCTACCCATGAGAATTGGGAAGTTCCACGGCACGATGGCGGCAACAACACCAATTGGTTCGCGAGTGATTAAGCCTATTTCGTCATCACCAGTCGGTGCTACTTCATCGTAAACTTTATCGATTGCTTCGGCATACCAGTTAACGCAGTTAATTGCACCAGCCACATCAACGCCATAACTTTCAGAAATCGGCTTACCCATATCGAGTGTTTCTAGCAATGCCAATTCTTCATGGCTTTCTGCAAGCAGGGCGGCGAAGCGCTGCATAACCTTCTTACGTTGTACCGGTGATTGACCTGACCAAACACCAGACTCAAAAGTTTTCTTGGCAACATCAATAGCGATTTTGGCGTCTTTTTCTTGGCAACGAGCAACTTTAACTAACACTTTGCCATTGGCTGGGTTAATACAATCGAAGGTCTCGCCTGATTGCGCGTCGGTGTATTCACCATTAATAAAAGCTTGACCGTTAATGGTTAGCGATGCGGCTTTTTCTTGCCATTGGGCGTGAGTTAAGTTGCTCATAGTCTATTCCTACTTATTTAATTTGGTCGCGGTAAGCTCTAATGCCTGCCATGCCTTTTCACATAGCTCATCAACTTGTGCGTGGGTCATTACCAGCGGCGGCGCCACTACCATTACATCGCCCACAGCACGCATTACCAGACCTGTTTTAACGCACATATCACGGCAGGTTGAGCCTGCGATACAGTCAGGGAAACGTGCTTTGGTTTGTTTGTCTGAGACTAATTCAATTGCCCCTAATAAGCCAATACTACGCGCTTGACCAACTAATGGGTGTTCACCCAGGGCTGCCCATTTCTCCGCGAAATATGGACCAATATCATCCTTTACACGTTCAACTAGCTGCTCTTTTTCAAGAATATCTAATGTCGCAATAGCGGCAGCACATGCCGCTGGGTGACCTGAGTAAGTAAAACCATGCGCAAAATCGTCACCGGCAGCTTTAACTGTATCAGCGACACGGTCGCTAATTAAGATACCGCCAAGTGGTTGGTAACCATTAGTTACCGCTTTGGCGAAACAGATAAAATCAGGGCGAATATCATAATATTGAGTAGCAAAGGTGGTGCCGAAACGACCGAAGCCACAAATAACTTCATCGGCAACTAATAAAATCTCGTAGTTGTCACAAATACGTTGAATTTCAGGCCAGTAAGTTGCAGGTGGAATAATTACACCGCCAGCACCTTGTACTGGTTCAGCAATAAATGCGGCAACGTTATCTACCCCAAGTTCAAGGATTTTAGCTTCAAGTTGTTGAGCTATTTTTAATCCAAACTCAGCTTCGTCCATATCGTCACCTTCACCAAACCAGTATGGCTGGTCAATGTGAGTGATGTAATCTAGGCCTTTAAATTGTTCGTGCATAAAACCCATGCCACCAAGACTTGCACCAGCGATGGTGCTACCGTGATAACCATTTTTACGGCTAATGATAGTCTTTTTGCTTGGCTTTTCTTTAAGGTCCCAGTAACGGTGCACAAAGCGGATCATTGTGTCATTCGCTTCTGAGCCTGAGTTAGTGTAAAACACCGTGTTCATGTGCTCTGGTGCAAGTGCCGTTAGGCGTTGAGACAGCTCAATTGCTGGTTCGTGAGTACACTGGAAAAAGCTGTTATAAAAAGGCAATTGGTTTAATTGTGCGAAGACTGCATCGTTAATTTCGGTGCGTCCGTAACCAAGGTTACAACACCATAGACCTGACATACCATCAAGAATCGGCTTGTCATCTTGTTCAAAAATATAGATGCCCTCTGCACGAGTAACAACGCGCGTTTTGGCGTCTGCTAATGCGTTGTGATCGGTAAATGGGTGTATAAAATGCTGAGCATCTAATTGCTGTAATGTTGCTAAATCTGACATATCGGCCTCTTATTATTTGGTTAAACTGTAGTCGCGACAGGCTTGCCCGAAGCTTTCAAAAATTGTTTTGTAGAATGGGTTCTCATCTATTTTCCATTCAGGATGCCACTGCAAACCTAAGTAATAGCTTGAGTTGTCAGCCAAGGAAAATGCTTCGACTAATCCATCTGGCGCACTGGCTTCGCGTCGCAGTGCTGGTGCTAGTTTGTCGACTCCCTGGCCGTGTAATGAGTTGATCTGTTGCTTTAAATTGCCGTCCATCATTTGGGCAAGCAAGCCATTAGGGTTTAGATCGATACCGTGCGCGGTGGCGTATTGCTGCTCAATGGTATGATCTTTGTTTTCACGGTGCTCAATGGTGCCATCAATAGTAAATAGTTGCTGATGCAGCGTGCCGCCAAGCGCGACATTCATTTCCTGAAAACCACGACATACACCGAGGACAGGCATTTTCATTTCAACAGCTTTCTTTAATAGTGCAAGGTTGGTGTGATCGCGACGAGGATCTCTTGGCATTGCGACACCCGGATCGTCACCACCAAAATGATGAGGCTCCATGTTTGAATAACTGCCGGTAAGATACAGTCCATCTAACCTTGGAAGAAGGTCAAGCATGGCATCGCCAAGACTTGGTATTAGTACTGGAATAATTTTGCTGCCATCAACGGCGGCTTTGATGTATTTATCTGCCACCATTTGAAAGTCGTGGATACCCAATTTGTTGCTGCAACAAGTGATACCGATTAGTGGTAGATCGTTAGTATTTTGATTATCTAAATTAACCATGTTAATTAACTGCCATTGCCTAAAAAGTTACTCTATGGGGACAAATTAGACGATATTGACAGCCAAAGCAATCAAAATATTTTACATTTGTGTAATAATTTTGACTTTAAGTGGTGTTTTTGTTCATTTAAGGCTGCCTTTGCTACTAAATGTTGAACACCGCCTCAAAGGTATTTAATAGCAGTTCAACCTTGTTTATTTCGCGTGGATTCTTGTTGGAAACTAAAGAGAGCCTGAATTTATAAGTTTGGATGTTGGGTTGAATAATCCGTATTTCACCTTGGTTAAGCTCTTGCTGGATGGCACTTTGTGGCAAATAGCCAATATATTTACCAGAAAGTACTAAGGCTTTTCGCGTATCAAATTGATAGGACTTTGCGCAAAGGTTGAGTTTTTGTAATTGGTTTCTTCCTTCGGTGTCGATATCGATACCTGGGTGGATAGCTGGCGTGGCCGCTAAATCTTGCTCGCTTATTTGGGTGTCTACTTTATTAAACAACGGATGCGCTTTACCAGCACATAAGAAAACGGGTTCACTGTGTAGCGGTTGATAGTTTAGCCCTTCAATTTGCTGGTAGCCTGGAAAAATCCCAACATGCGCTTTGCCTTTGAGCAGTGCCTTTTCGATATTTGATAGGGTGTCATTATCTAGCACGATATGCAGGTTTGGATATTGCTCTACGATTTTTGCCACTACCTGTGCCATTTTTTGCTGCTTCGCGCTATCGAGCTGATCAGCGCACAGGATAACAAGCTCACCGCTCAACTCCTTACCGAGGGTACCAACGAGTAAAGAGAAATCATTCAGTGAGTCGAATAAATCAATGACGGCCCGGTAGACTGCTTGCCCATCTTCGGTTAAGGAAAACCCCCCTCGACCGCGTAAGCAGAGCTTCAAGTTCATGCGAGATTCAAGATTAGACATATGGACACTAATCGTTGAGCGAGTAACCCCCAAGGCTGCTTCCGCCGCTGCAAAACCGCCATGTTCAACCACGCTAACGAATATACGCAGCAGTTTGAGATCATATTCGGTGGTGGGTTTGGGGATAATAGAAGAGGTACTCATATCTAATCTCACTCATTAAAGTTTGATGGTGGTAAAACTAAAGGTTTAATGTTTTGTATTTAAACGCAGTTGGTTTTGATATTCAATAGCAAGCATAAGATTAATTGTGGAGAAAATTATGCACGGTTTAGATGATCACAAGTTGATTAAGAACTTTTCATACATCAATGGTAGCTGGCACTCAAGTGCATCAGATCTTGATGTGACTAACCCAGCAACAGGTCAACTGGTTGCAAAAGTGAGTAATGCAGGTGTTGAAGAAACTAACCTGGCAATTGCAGGCGCTAAGGCCGCTTTAAAAGCATGGTCATCTAAATCAGCGAACGAACGCGCGGCTCTCATGCGTAAGTGGTTTGATTTGATGATGGCTAATCAAGATGATCTTGGGCGCCTACTAACCCTTGAACAAGGCAAACCTTTAGCGGAAGCGAAAGGCGAAATCGGCTATGGCGCAGCGTTTATCGAATGGTTTGCCGAAGAAGGCAAGCGTGTTTACGGCGATGTTATTCCTGGTCCATCTGGCGACAAACGCATTGTTGTGGTTAAGCAGCCTGTCGGTGTTGTTGCTTCCATCACGCCATGGAACTTCCCGAACGCAATGATTGCCCGTAAAGCGGCCGCGGCATTAGCAGCGGGTTGTACTTTCGTGGTTCGCCCTGCAACACAAACCCCATTGTCTGCTCTTGCAATGGCTGAACTTGCAGAGCGTGCTGGCATTCCAGCTGGTGTATTTAATGTAGTCGTTGGTAATGACGCGCGCGGTATGGGGGAAGTATTAACCCAGCATCCAGATGTGGCTAAATTCACCTTTACCGGCTCCACTGGTGTGGGTAAATCGTTGATTAGCCAATGTGCTAGCACAGTGAAAAAAGTATCAATGGAACTTGGTGGCAACGCGCCATTTATTGTATTTGATGACGCTGATTTAGATGCAGCAGTTGCTGGCGCAATTGCTTCTAAATACCGTAATGCGGGTCAAACCTGTGTTTGTACTAACCGTATTTTTGTTCAGCGCGGTGTACTTGAAGAGTTCACTACCAAATACATTGCAGCGGTTAAAGAGTTGCAAATGGGTGATGGCTTAATTGCTGGCGTAAACATGGGACCAATGATTTCATCTAAAGCAGTAAGCGATGTTGAGCGTTTGGTACGCGACTCTATCGATGCTGGTGCCACCTTAGCACTTGGTGGACAACGAGATGATGCTGGTGAGTGTTTCTATCAAGCGACTGTCTTGACTCATGTTACTAATGATATGCCTATTGCGGCAAACGAGATCTTTGGCCCAGTATCGCCAATCATTACCTTTGATACTGAGGAAGAAGTACTAGCTCAAGCTAATGACACTGAGTATGGCTTAGCCGCTTACTTCTACACTCGTGATATCGGCCGCGTTTGGCGTGTCGGTGAAGGACTGGATTTTGGCATGGTAGGTGTTAACGAAGGCATCATCTCAAATGCCGCGGCACCATTTGGTGGCGTGAAGCAATCAGGTAACGGCCGTGAAGGTTCGAAATACGGCTTAGACGATTACATGGAAATCAAATACCTATGTATGGGTGGGCTGGATAAGTAGCTTGCTTGTCAGATCAGAGACTAATTAGTACTTGGTCTCAATTTTTATGATGTGCTTGGAGGGGACTCTCTTGAAGTTAGCCCAGCGCAGGCACACCAGTTACTTTCTTTGCTTCGCCAAAGAAAGTAACCAAAGAAAGGCGACCCGAAAATTATCGCTAATCTTGAATGAGAAATTGTCTGATCAATACCGTATTTGATCCGCATCCTGCGGCAAATACTAAAAAATCATCCATGATTTTTTCATTGGACAACTTCTAATTCAAGGCGATAAAACACGGGGTACTCCGCGCTTCATATGCTAGTGCTTAATTGAAGCTTGGCATGAAATAGATAACTTTTTGCAAAGAAAAGTAACTGGGGCGCATCCACAAAATTAAAATAGCAGCGAAAGGTCGGTGCGCGACAAAATTGAACCGCATTTTATTTCTGCGCTATTGAGTCACAGAAAAGGAAACAACACAATGAACAACCAACAATTACAAGATAGAAAAACCAACGTCATCGCCCGTGGTCAAGGCAACATGTACCCAGTTTACGTAGAGCGTGGTGAAGGCTCTGAAATTTGGGATGTTGAAGGCAAGCGCTACATCGATTTCGGTACAGGTATCGCGGTATGTAACACTGGCCATAGCCATCCAAAAGTTGTTGATGCAGCAAAAGCGCAGCTTGATAAATTCAGCCATACTTGCGTGATGGTCAACCCGTACGAAGTCGCGGTAGAGTTAGCTGAAAAGCTAACGGCAGCAGCACCAGGTGATAGTGAAAAGAAAGCTATCTTTGTTTCAACAGGTGCTGAAGCGGTTGAAAACTGCGTTAAGATAGCGCGCGCTCACACTGGGCGTCGCGGTGTTATCGCCTTTAATGGTGGCTTCCATGGTCGTACTAATTTAACCATGGCATTAACGGGTAAAATCTTGCCATACAAAAACTTATTCGGTCCATTCCCGGGGGATATCTTCCACGCCCCGTTCCCAATCGCGATGCATGACATTAGCGTTAAGCAATCATTAAAAGCGGTTGAAAACCTATTTAAAGTGGATATTGCACCAACTGACGTTGCAGCCATTATTGTTGAGCCAGTACAAGGCGAAGGTGGTTTCTACGCTGCTCCTCCTGAGTTCTTGCAAGCACTTCGCAAGCTTTGTGATGAGCACGGTATCATGCTTATTGCTGACGAAATCCAAACTGGCTTTGGTCGTACTGGTAAAATGTTTAGCTTTGAGCATGCGGGTGTTGAAGCAGATTTAATGACCATGGCTAAAGGTATTGCTGGTGGTTTCCCAATCGCAGCAGTTGTTGGTAAATCAGAGGTGATGGATGCGCCCCTTCCGGGCGGTCTTGGTGGTACTTACGGTGGTTCTCCTGTGGCATGTGCTGCAGCACTAGCGGTACTTGATATCATTGAAGAAGAAAACCTGATTGAACGCTCAAACCAAATTGGCGCACTATTTAATGAGCGCTTGTCTGCATTGCAAGCTAAATACCCACAATTAATTAGCGATGTGCGCAATCAAGGTTCAATGATCGCAATGGAACTAATGAAAGATGGCGATGTTGAGCAACCAAACACTGAACTTACTGGCGCTATTATCGCTAAAGCGGCGGAGCATGGTTTAGTGCTATTGGCCTGTGGCTTCTATGGCAACGTTATCCGTTTCCTGCCGGCGCTAACCATGACAGATAAAATTGCTAATGAAGGTTTAGATGCGTTCACAACGTTATTTGAAAGCTTAGTTGATTAATAAAGTAATTATTTAGCTAGCAATTTAAGGCACTGATTGTATTACAATCAGTGCTTTTTTATGTTCACGGTGATGGCCACAGTTTTCATTAGCAATTAGCATCACGCTATCCTTAGGCCTGACCGGATAGGAATAGCCCTTAGTGTTATTATTAATGCTATGTGTGCTTGCTGTGGATATTCAAATGCGTATTTATATTGGTTTTTTCGGGATATTACCGGAGCTGAGGGGTTTTAAACATGCAGATAAAATTACTCACGCCATCTATGGTGGAGTTATTGGCGTAATTGCTGCCTGGCTTGCAAGTAGCTTGGGGCTAGATATTTATTTGATGGCATTGGCTGCATCTGTGGTGGCTGGTGTTGGTAAAGAGATTTACGATGCAATTACCAGCGATGGCCGCTGGGATCCGTGGGACATTCTCGCGACTATCATTCTGCCGTTATTGGCTTTAATTTTTTTATCTTAAATTACTAAAAATACATCGGTTGCACGTTAGTAATTTCTTACTAATGGCGCTAAGCGGCACTTAGCTGAGTCAATTACCGCATGTCTGTCTCACTATTGGGGTAATGACTATCGGATATCAGGTATTGATAAATCAAGTTTGCATATTCCGGGTAATCTGAAATATCGTTATGTCCGGCCCTTTTTACGATCACCGACTGTTGTTGTTTTCCGAAAGCGGATATTAAATTTTCACTATGCTTTCTTGGGATCACCTGATCATACTCCGCCATTAAAATGAGAGGTTGGGTTTTAATTTGTGCGACATGAGCGAGGGAGTCATATTTGTCTTTCAATAGCAAAGAGACCGGAAACATCCAGTAAATACTTTTCGCAACATTTTCAATGCTGTCATAGGGAGTAACAAGAATAAGGCTTTTAATTCTACGGCTTGCCGCGACGTAAGTTGCGATGCCTGATCCTAAGCTACGTCCCAAAAGGGAAATGTTTTTGTGCTGCACAATGACTTGATCATATATGTGCAACGCATCGCTATACAAATCCTTCTCTGTTGGTTTTCCCATGCTTTCTCCATAACCCCTGTATGGAATCAGGTAAACGCTATAATTAGGCAGCATATTTTGGAAGAGTGGGATGTTTTGTTCAATGCTTTCGGCATTACCACCGTAGTAAAGTAATGCCTTATCTTGTTGTGGATTAACTACCCAACCTCTCAGTTCAATACCATTATTGGTAAAGCTCACCTTAGTAGTGTCAAGATTCATGTCGCTTGGCGGTGGAAAATATAATAAGTTTCTCTGGCCAAAATAAATCAAAATACAGCTGATAACGTAGGCAATAAGTGCTGCTAGTAACATACTTTTCATGTATCGATTGCTCCCAATGTAGTGTTATAACTAAATTGGCTAATGATTTAGATTATAGATAAACGACGATGGTGAATATCGTGACACAGTTAATGATGATTCAGGTGCGAGCCTAAAGCAAGGTGTCGTTTACGGTGAAGGCGGTCGCCTGAACTATGTTGCTTGCGGTGCAGAGCAGAGTCTAAGCCGTGACGCTTGCGTGGTACTACTGAACCTGATTTATGATGCTTGTTGTGTAAGCTGGAGCCAAAGTCCCGGTGCTTGCGGTGTAGACCAGAGTCTGAGCCGTGACGCTTGCGTGGTACTACAGAACCTGATTTATGATGCTTGTTGTGTAAGCTGGAGCCAAAGTCGCGGCGCTTTTGGTGCAGACCAGAGCCAGAGTCGTGACGCTTGCGTGGTACTACAGAACCTGATTTATGATGCTTGTTGTGTAGGCTGGAGCCAAAGTCGCGGAGCTTTTGGTGCAGACCAGCGCCTGAGCCGTGACGCTTGCGTGGTACTACTGAACCTGATTTATGATGCTTGTTGTGTAAGCTGGAGCCAAAGTCGCGGCGCTTTTGGTGCAGACCAGAGCCAGAGTCGTGACGCTTGCGTGGTACTACAGAACCTGATTTATGATGCTTGTTGTGTAGGCTGG
>CAKZQF010000222.1 GCA_937139475.1 uncultured Gammaproteobacteria bacterium
GAGGTGTTTTTTTAATTAAACTAAAATAATATTTAGCTTATTTTCTTACGACGAGAAGCCATTAAGCCTAATAAGCCAAGGCCTAATACTGCTAATGTGCTCGGTTCTGGCACAGTATTCCCCTTAGCATCACCGGTACCATTGGCGTATAAACCATCAAAAAGAGCATCAGCTGCATACGCGATATCAGAGCCATTCACGCTATCGGTATCAAAGTTCGCCATCGCCATACCACCTACAGCAGAGAATTCCACATCAACATGACCCGAGGTATAAAGTCCTCCCACCGGCCCTCCTGATGAGAAAGAGACGTTATCTACTGCCAGTTCAAGCCATAATGGGCCTGCGCCTTCGGTGTAATCACCATCAATATCTGCGCCGGTTTCAACATAAAACTTAAAGAAACCTCCGGTGTGGAAACCACCCGCGCCATCTGCAAGTAACCCTCCAAATTCGAATGTTAATTCACAGCTTAGACAAAAACCTGTACCGCCAAGCGCCGGATCAAGTAAGCCATTAAACTCAGTAACTCGGCCTGAACCTTGCAATTCGTCGCCATCAGTTACAGAAAATGGATCAATCGCCGCAAATGGGTCATATGTGCCAGCATCGGCAGCGTCTACAAACCACTGGTCAAAGCTATACTTCATAATTAAATCGGCAGCTGGTGGGGGGGTAGGATCATTGTAATCTGGATCCCATGTAACACCGCCAACGTTAATTGTACTCGCGGAGGCTGCCATGCTTGCTACGCTTATCAGCGAAGCAACCGCAAGTTTTTTATATACATTCATAATTCATCCTTATTTTAGAAACATCACAGATTGTATCCACCCTAAGACTTGCAGAATTGATGCCACGGCTGTTAATTGATTGAAAACACGATATATTATAATTGTTTTGTAAGTTAATAAACTCAGGTTTGAGTTAAAAACATGAGTTTGTAAATATATCTGACAAACAGCAATGCCTTAACATGCTACCTGTGGCGTAGATGAGAGCCTCGGCTCTCCTAAGTTGTGATTTTAGTGCTACTTAACAGAGTAAAGCACTCGTAATGCAGTAACACAACATTTGAATACGACCTGATAAGCCAAGCTTCGTTATTAATAGTTAAGTTACTGTTTTACTGCGGTGAATAGTTGCTATGCGCATGCAATGTTATAGCAAAATGGTATTAGTCGATCGCAAATAGTACCCCTTTAAATTAACGCTATGGTTAGACTAAGAAGCGCTGATGCGTATTGTGTAAATTTTATAGACTCACTGGTCAAGTAATAGGGAGAGTATCTATCTAAGGTATGGGGGCTAATAAATTAATGTGCAATAAGTTCGTATTTAGCTTAATTATCGATCGGTAGGATCACAGTAAGGCAACAAAGTCATTTGCAATCTTAAGCTTTCTCGTATGTCATCGTATAGTTCCTTCACTTCTAATTTCATCGCTGATGTATAATTGTTGGCACTTAATCTAAACAGTGCTCTTGTTCCGTGGTAACTAATTAACTCACCCACCTGGTCAAATGGCAAGCCTGCTCTTCTTAGGTGCTTGCACAATCGAGGCTCAACCATTACAAACATGGCTTTATGCTGGCAAATTTCTGCCATCGCAACGGCAGATAAATATAAGCCTATTGCGATGTTTGGGAAGTGACGGCGCTCTTCTTTGGTGAAAACATGTTTACCTGAGATGCCAGCAGTAATATAGGGATGATCAGCCTCATTTGGCCGACGCCTAAATGTGCAAGGAACGGCGATGCGGGAAATTTCACCAAAACTCCCTTTGGGGTATTCTTTCATGTTTAACTGGCCAGGAATAACACTAAAAAGGCAGTTTTCTTCAAATGGTGTTAGGGCTTGGGGAAGGTGTGGCGGCGGAATAACAATGCGCACGCAACCCGCAAATATCTTACTTTCAATATGTTCGAGCAGAACATGATATGAGTAGTCATCATATTTATCTGTTTCAACTTCACTCTTTCTAATAGGCTCCCACGCTAACTCTTTGCAATAGACGCCATAGCGAATTTTAAATGCACAATTTCTCAACTTTTTAGTGTCTGCTACTCGAATTCTGAAATATTGGTGAAAGCTCTCTGATAAGGTTGGTTCGGTAATATTACTCGATGATTGGTTGTGCTGTGAGGCGTTGATTGACATATCTTAAATATCCGTTTTGTTCGTCATATAAATTTCACATGCAGCGTTATTACCAATGGCTCTAGCTTACACAGCATTTAATTTATTTAACCTTAGTAGCTAAGAGGAAATTTAACAAATAGATTACTAATTAATAATCCTGTGTTTTGGATAATAGATGGAGAGTAGTCTATACAAAGTGATAGTGAAAACGAACTTAGCCTAGCCAATAAATAACGAGATCAAAGTCACGAACTTGGTTGATTTTTCACAATACCTTAGTTATTTTCAGTAAATTGAACAATGTAGTATAGTTATCGTTTACCGCTTTGATTAATTGATACTTAATACAAATAGAAAAATAACAGATAAAACCTCGTCCATGCAGGTTAGTTAGTGTCGATGAGTAGTTTTATTATTATAATAAAAACAGAGACTTATGGAGTAACTACACCATGCGTAAAACTAAACTAGCCCTTGTGGTCGCTGCTGCCTTATTTTCTTGCGCAACAGCATATGCAACAGAAACCTCTTCCGGTGTTCGCGGAAAAATTGTCGACGCTAATGGAACCCCTCAAGCAAATCTAACGATTGAGCTTGTTCATGTACCTACCAAAACCGTTAAAACCTTAACAACATCCGATGGCGGCGTTTTTCGAGCCCGTGGTTTAGCCGTTGGTGGCCCATATCGCGTGAGGTTGCAAGATGGCAGCGAATTTATGGTTAAAGATGCCAAAGATTTGTTCTTGAAATTATCTAATACTGCTACGGTTAATCTTGTGATTGAACCTAAAGCTAAAAAAGAAATTGAAACTATTTCTGTTACTGGTAGCGCGCTGGCTGCGGCGATGAAACAAGGCGCTGGTAGTGAGTTTGGTGCGGACCAAATTGCAAATACGGGTTCAATAGGGCGAGACCTTAAATCAGTACTGGCACGTGACTCAAAAATCGTTGTAGATAACACGATTGAAGATGGCCCAGGCTTGTCTGTTGCAGGTGCAAATATTCGTTTTAATAGTCTCACCGTCGATGGCGTAAAACAAAATGATGATTTTGGACTGAATAAGAATGGCTACCCGTCTCGTCGTAGCCCTATTTCCCTTGATGCGATTGAACAATTATCGGTAAATATCGCACCGTTTGATGTTTCATATGGTTCGTTTCAAGGGGGCAACATTAATGTTGTAACCAAATCCGGCACCAATGATTTATCGGGCACAGTATTTTATTATAAATCGAATGACTCATTGATCGGCGACAAGAGTGATGGCCTAGATATTGATATTGGTGAATTTGAAGAAGATACCTATGGCTTTAGCCTCGGCGGGGCACTTGTTGAGGATAAGCTATTTTTCTTCAGCTCTTATGAAAAGTACGAAACTACCTCTCCTTACGGTAAAGAGCTCAATAATGGTGATGGTAATCTGACATTAACTGAGATCCCTGGGGTAACGGAAGATGAGTTCGCACGAATTCATCAAATTGCCAATGATGTTTATGGTTACGATACGTTAGGTTTCGATGCTGATAATAAGATGGAGGATGAGAAGTTTTTGCTTAAGCTAGATTGGTACATTAGTGACGAGCATCGTAGTTCATTTACCTATCAGCGTTCTACTGGCGATACCGTACGTGATTTTTGGCCATCGCTAGGCCAGAATAATGTTGCGTCAGTATCTAATCGATACCGTCATGCCGATGAGTTATCAGTTTACTCATTGCAATTTTTCTCGGATTGGAATGATGATTTCTCGACTGAAGTAAAAATTGGATTAAAACAAGTAACTACGACGCAAGTAGCGTTGGGTGACGATTTTGCTCAGTTGCGGATAACAACGCCAAGTGGTGGTGATGTTTATATTGGACCAGACCAATTTCGCCATGCCAATGAGCTTGAAAACGATCGCTTCAATTTTAGTGTCAAAGGTAACTACTATTTAAATGACGAGCACACGCTAAGCTTTGGCTATGAGCGTGAGATTCTTGATATCTACAACTTGTTTGTTTTCGGTTCTAAAGGCTGGGCGGAGTACGTTAGTATTGATGCGTTTGAAGCTATGGATCCATTACTTGCGCTCTACCAAAACGCCCCAACCAATAACCCTGAAGATGCGGCTGATGATTTTGAGTACCATACCGATGTACTGTACTTCCAAGATGAGTGGGCCGTTAATGATGATCTAACGGTTACGGCGGGTCTGCGTTATACCAAATATACCAATGATGACCTACCAGAGTTGAATCCTAACTTCGTTGCACGTCACGGTTATGCAAATACAGAAAACTTCGATGGTCTTGATTTACTAAGCCCACGCTTAGGTTTTAACTATCTGCTAAGTGATGAAACAACGATTCGTGGTGGTATTGGCTTATTTGGTGGCGGCGCACCTAACGTTTGGTTATCAAACTCTTACGGCAATGACGGTGTGCGTAAA
The DNA here is from genome assembly GCA_937139475.1 of uncultured Gammaproteobacteria bacterium. GTDB lineage: Bacteria > Pseudomonadota > Gammaproteobacteria > Enterobacterales > Psychrobiaceae > Psychrobium. The sequence goes on from CAKZQF010000222.1 coordinate 4,575, forward strand.
CATGTAACGTTTGGTTTGGCTGAAAACTATGGTGGCTGGGTCGATTTACAAGGGTTTGATGGACGTAATATTCCGCAATATTATTTAGATAACCTAGCACCGGTTGATGCAGATACCAACTCGATTGATCCAGACTTTGAAATCCCAAGCACATGGAAGTATAACTTAGCGGTTGACCATGTTGCTGATTTATCAGCGATGGGCTTAGGTGAAGATTGGCGCTTATCTGCTGAATACATTTATAACAAGGTTAATGACGCGGTAGTCTATCGCGATCTGAACTTAACCCAAATTGATACGGCGCCAGATGGACGTCCAATTTATGACAAAGCGACACCGTTTGATTTAAGCCTCACCAATACATCCCGCGGCTTTTCTGAAGTTATTACATTAGGTGCTCAAAAAACCTTCTATACCGATCACGGTATGTATGACTTGTCGTTAAATTATACGCACCAAAACAGTAAAGAGGTTAACCCTGGAAATGCCTTTATTGCCTTTGAAGGCTACGCGATGCCAGCATCGTCAGATTTCCAAAGCGATACGCTTTACAATTCAGAGTATGAAATCCCGCATGCCTTTAGTGCAAACTTAAGTTGGTCTGGCGAAGTGTTTGGCGATAACGTCACTCGAGTAAACTTATTGTTTACGGCGCGCCAAGGTAGCCATTACAGTTACACGATGGCGACCTCAGGTGCCTTTGGCGGCTTTGGTTCAGACTTTGCTGATTGGAACGCATTTAACTCACAGCTTTTATACGTACCAACCGGTATTGATGACGCCAAAGTAGAGTTTACAAACGCAGAGCAAGCACAAGCCTTTGATGATTTTGTTTCAAACAATGCTTGTTTGTCAGAGCAACGCGGCCAAATTGCAAAACGTCATAGCTGTAGTTCGCCTTGGATCCAGCGTCTTGACTTATCGATTACGCAAGAAATTGATATCACTGAAGACCAGAAAGTTGAACTTTACTTAGATGTACAAAACCTAGGTAACTTAATCAATAGCGATTGGGGACGCGCAGAGGTTTACCCGCCAGCTTACCTAGTACCGGTTACGAACAGCACAACCATTGTTGATGGTGTTTATAATTATGATGTTAATGTGGTTGATGGTCAGCTTGCTGTGCCACAACTTAGCATCGTTAAAGTGCCATCGGTGTGGAAAGCACAGGTAGGTATTCGTTACCGTTTCTAATATTTGAAGCTTGATTTTAAAGCGCTGCTTCGGCAGCGCTTTTTATTTGCCTGTTTATTCAAGCAGGTGTTTTTTAAAGAACTGATTGACCGCTTTTCTTGATTTAATGGCGATTCCCCTATTTGGAATTAAATCAATTTCACTTCCTTGCCCTCCGTTACCGAATATATCAAATACCCGTAGTCGTTTTTCTAGTCGATCCCATGCATGATGTGCCCCGTTATAAGTATTTAATTGAACGAGTGACTTCGCCTTGTCGGGTAGTCCATTGACTAAGTTTTTGCAGGAATTTGGCGACGGCTCGTAATCATCTTTAGCGCCAACTTGTATTAATACTGGAGAGCCAATTAATTGCGAAAATTCAAAGCCAGGTAAGAGATTATAAGCCCAGCAAACAGGGTAATGAGCAATATGAGCCGCAAATTTATGTTCGCCAATACGCATTAGTGAGTCATATTGGGGTGTTGCACTAAGGAGCGCTACAACACCTCCCCATGAAAATCCTATAATGCCGATATTACTGGCGTCAATTTCAGGTTTTGAGGCAAGAAAATTGAGCGCTGCATAGGCATCTGGCATAGTCTCCTGAACGGTTTGTGGGCGGTCACTTGCGCCACCTATCAACCCACGCGGTGACCACATATCAAACTCTAGTGTTGCGATACCTAATCTATTCAAGCCATTAACATACCAGCCCCCAGTGCTATCAACGCCCGCCGAATTGTGAGCAATAACAACGGCGGGAACTGGTGAACCTTGCTTATTTTTAGGCAGACGATATTGCGCTGAGATTGTGACCGGGCCGTTAGTGCCTTGGGATTGAAAATTTACATAGTAAATGTGTGGTAACTCTTGCTTATTGTGGGTTGCTAAAGCGCCTTGGCTAATCAGTAGCAATGTCGCAATGGATAATAGATATATGAACTTCATAAATAACTTCCTTTTAATAAAATTAATTTAGGGGACCCCATGTCCTGAACGAAAACTCGAACCTACCTTTAAAATAACTAGCATCGATTAGAAGTTTCGAGTCTGTGCATATTACGTTCAATCGGAGTGTAGCAATAAAAAAGATAAACGCCTTGAAATAGAACTCGCATTATTCTCTAGTCCTAATGAATGATGTGAATTAATTCGTCATTTTGCATCCTAGTTTTACTAAAAGTTTCGATCTTTAAGGCCTGATATGGATTTTAGTTTTACCGATGAGCAGCGGATGATCCGCGATACCGCTCAGTCTTTTTTCCAACAAGCATCCACTAGTGACGCGGTGCGTAAAGCAATGGAGACCGAGCAAGGGTACAGTGATGAACTTTGGCAAAGCGTTTGCCAAGAGATGTTCTTTCAAGCAGTCCATATCCCTGAAAGTTACGGTGGTATGGGACTTGGCTATGTCGAACTGTGCTCAGTTGTCGAGCAAATGGGCAGTAACCTAGTGTGCTCACCATTTTTCAGTACGGTGTGCTTGGGCGCCAATGCGATCTTATTTGCAGCCAATGACGAGCAAAAGGAGCATTACCTGCCACAAATTATCGACGGCTCTACCGCGACATTGGCCTACGCAGGTAGACAAGTCGGTACAACAGCCTCTTGGGGGCATGATTGTATTGAGCTTTGTTTTACTGAAACTAATGGACAGGTTGTGTTAGATGGCCAGTGTCATTATGTGGCCAATGGACATACTGCCCAGTTAATCGTGGTGGCGGCAAAAGAGGCGCTAACTGGTGAACTCGCGCTGTTTATTGTTGAGCCAGCAACTGTCTCTACTACGCTGACACGCACCTATCAAGGCACAATGGATCAAACTCAAAAGCAAGCCATGTTATCTTTCAATCAGTGTCAACTGGCTAGTGACGCGCTGATGTCTCGCGGCTTTCAAGCACATCAAGCCTTAGAAAAAACCATCGCGCTAGCGCAAATCGCCATTAGTGCAGATCAACTTGGCGGCGCACAGCGGGTACTCGATGAAACCGTTACCTATGTTAATGAGCGGGTGCAGTTTAATCGACCGGTGGGGAGTTTCCAAGCGGTAAAACATAAAGCTGCGGATATGATGCTAAAAGCTGAAGCTAGCTGCTCAGCCGTGTATTACGCCGCCTGCGTTGCAGATAATACGCTAGCTGGACAAGCTAATATTGAGCAACTTCAAGAGGCTGCCAATATCGCCAAAGGCTATTGCTCAGATGCCTATTTCTTTAATGCCGGCTGCGCCATTCAACTGTTTGGTGGGGTAGGGTTTACCTGGGAATATGACGTGCACCTTTACTTTAAGCGCGCACAATCAAGTGCAGTGATGTTTGGTAATAGCGCTTATCATCATGAACAAATCGCCTCACGTCTGTTGGATTAGCAAGGAATATTAGTAATGAAACTTGAATTTAGCAAAGAAGATGAGTTATTCCGACAAGAAGTTGCTAGTTGGCTAAAAGACAATTTATGCGGTGAGTATGAGCAGCTACGCTATCGTGGCGGTCCTGGCGATGAGCACATGTTTACTAGGGAACGCGAAGCATGGGAGCGACAACTTGCCAGTGGTGGTTGGGTTGGTATTGGTTGGACAGAAAAAGATGGTGGCCGCGGCGCGAGTATTGAGCAACAAGTTATCTTTCATGAAGAATATGCTAAAGCTGGTGGTCCCGGACGTGTTGGTCATATCGGCGAAGGGCTTGCTGGCCCAACGATTGCTGCTTTTGGCAGCCAGGCGCAAAAAGCGAAATATTTACCGGGTATTTTATCGGGTAAGGAACTTTGGTGTCAGGGCTATTCAGAGCCAGGTGCTGGTTCTGATTTAGCAGCGGTGAAAACTAAGGCTGTGTTAGATGAATCGACTGGGCAGTGGAAGATTAGCGGGCAAAAAGTATGGACTTCATTAGCCCAAGATGCCCAATGGTGTTTTGTTATCGCGCGCTGTGAGCCAGGCTCTGTTGCCCATAAAGGACTCGGCTTTTTCTTAGTAGAAATGGCGCAGCCCGGTGTTGATGTACGACCGATTGAGCAGCTCACTGGCACCAGTGAATTTAATGAAGTGTTTTTTGATGATGCTATCGCCGCAGATATCGTTGGTGAGCCGGGAGATGGTTGGAAAATCGCCATGGCATTGCTTGGCTTTGAGCGCGGCGTTTCAACACTTGGCCAGCAAACACTGTTTCAAAATGAGCTAAATGAGGTGATTGCCATTGCTAAAGAAAATGGCATGGCCAAGAACCCTGATATTCGCCGCCGCATTGCAGATGCCCATTCGGGGCTACAGATTATGCGTTATAACTCGATGCGAATGCTATCGGATAGTGAAGATGGTTCCTTGCAAAAGGAAGCGCTTATTTACAAGCTTTATTGGGCAAGCTGGCATCGCAATCTAGGGAAATTAGCGATGGACGTGTTAGGGCCGCAGAGCGAGCTAATTCAAGACACGCCATATGAGCTCACGCGCCTGCAGTCATTATTTTTATTTACCCGTTCCGACACGATTTATGGCGGAACCAATCAAATTCAGCGCAATATTATTGCCGAGCGTGGCCTTGGAATGCCCCGTGAACCGAAAGTTGAAATCAATCCTGTTTAATTAAATTATTGTGTGCCGCGTGATGTGGCAATTTAGGAATTATTATGTCAAATGTAAAAGTACCAGAATATGTAAAAGGTCATAACTTACTAGAAGGTAAGTCAGTATTAATCACAGCATCGGCTGGCGTGGGCATCGGCTTTGCCACGGCAAAACGCTCCATTGAAGAAGGCTGTCGCGCGATTATGATCAGCGACATCCACCAAGGGCGCCTTGATGAAGCGGTGCAAAAGCTTAAGGATGAAACGGGCCTGGAACGCGTATATGGTCAGTTAGCCAATGTGACTGACGAGGAGCAAGTGCAGGCACTAGTTGATGCGGCTGAGCAGCAATTAGGTGGTGTTGATATTTTAATTAATAATGCAGGTCTTGGTGGCTCTACTAGTGTTGTAGAAATGACCGATGCCGAGTGGAATCGTGTTATCGATGTAACGCTGACCGGTACAATGCGTATGACCCGCGCAATGCTAAAACCGATGGAAGCACGCAAAGCTGGCGTTATCATCAATAACGCTTCAGTACTTGGCTGGCGCGCGCAAAAAGAGCAATCTCATTATGCCGCTGCCAAAGCTGGTGTGATGGCATTTACCCGTTGTAGCGCCGTTGAAGCTGCTGAACATGGCATTCGAATTAACGCGGTATCACCATCAATAGCGCTGCATGATTTCTTGAAAAAATCAGCACCTAAAGAATTGCTAGATCAACTTGCCTCGCAAGAAGCTTTTGGCCGTGCAGCTGAGGTTTGGGAAATTTCAAATGTCATGATGTTCTTAGCATCAGACTATTCAAGCTACATGACTGGTGAAGTGGTTTCTGTTAGTAGCCAGCGCGCGTAAGGAGCGATTATGACGACGATATTTAAACACCCAAATGACATGGCTGCGAGTGTTGGTAAAGAACTTGGTGTGAGTGACTGGTTGTTGATCGATCAGGCGCGCATCGATAAGTTTGCTGATGCAACAGGGGATCATCAGTGGATCCACGTTGACCCCCAGCGCGCTAAAGATGGTCCGTTTGGCGCTACAATTGCCCATGGTTATTTGACCCTTTCCTTGGTTAATCTTTTTCTACCTCAAATGGTCGATGTTCAAAACATCTCAATGGGTGTTAACTATGGCTGTGGCAAAGTGCGTTTTCCATCAGCGGTTAAAGTTGATACGCGAGTACGTGGGCGCAGTGTGCTAACTCACGTGGAAGAGGTAAAAGGTGGTGTGCAGGCAACCATCGAAGTAACAGTAGAAATTGAAAATAACGATCGTCCAGCCTGTGTTATCGAGACAATTTCTCGTTATTACCCAGCTTAAATTTAAATAGTGAGCGCCAGGGCGCTCAAAATATGTAAGGAATAATCATGCGTGAAGCAGTCATAGTATCTACCGCCAGAACACCAATGGGTAAAGCATTTCGAGGTGCATTTAATGACACCGAAGCCCCGGCATTATCAGGCCATGTTGTTGAACAGGCCGTAAAACGTGCTGGCATTGACGGCGGGGAAGTTGATGATGTGATCATCGGTTGTGCTGCCCAGCAGGGCACCCAGGGTTATAATCTTGGTCGTTTAACTGCAACCGCTGCTGGCTTACCAAATAGCGTACCGGGCATGACGCTTGATCGTCAATGCTCATCTGGCTTAATGAGCATTGGTTTTGCTGCGCAAAATATTATGGTTGGCTCAATGGATACCGTTGTTGCTGGTGGTGTTGAGTCCATCTCAATGGTGCAAAACAAGCATAAAAATACCTACCGCAACGTATCTAAGACCGTATTATCAAAATCACAGCATGCCTATATGCAAATGATTGAAACAGCCGAGGTTGTTTCTAAACGCTATAATATTTCACGCCTAGCGCAAGATGAATACAGTTTGCAATCACAGCAGCGTATTGCTGCAGCCCAGGAAAGTGGTTTGTTTGATGATGAAATCGCGCCAATGGCCTCGACTAAATCGGTGTTTAACCGTGAAACTAAAGAAGTCACTTTTGAAGATGTGTTATTAGGCAAAGATGAAGGCAATCGTCCTTCAACAACGCTTGAAAGCTTACAATCGCTAGAGCCAGTTTGGAAAGACGGCCGCGTGGTTAAGCAAGGTGAATTTATCACAGCGGGTAATGCGAGTCAGTTATCTGATGGCGCTTCAGCCTGTGTTGTGATGGACTCACAACTTGCGGCGCAAAAGGGCCTAAGCCCAATGGGTATCTTCCGCGGTATGACTGTTGCTGGCTGTGAACCTGATGAAATGGGTATTGGCCCAATCTACGCAATCCCTAAGCTGTTAAAACAGCATGGCCTTTCTATTGACGATATCGGGCTTTGGGAAATTAATGAAGCCTTTGCTTGTCAGTTAATCTATTCACGCGATTACCTGGGCATAGACAATGACAAACTAAATGTTAATGGTGGTGCTATCTCTATCGGTCACCCATTTGGTATGAGTGGTGCTCGTATGGTAGGTCATGCACTAATCGAAGGTAAGCGTCGCGGCGTGAAGTATGTTGTTGTCAGCATGTGTGTTGGTGGCGGGATGGGCGCAGCGGGACTGTTTGAGGTTTGTCTATAACCCGCCCGTTAAGTTTAATAAGGGGCTATGTGGCGTGATTGTGTTCGCTACATAGCCCAACTGCACTAGGTTAATCATAAAAACGCTCAGCCGTTTTAGCGTCACATAAATTTCTTCCCCAAAAAATAATAATAAAGGTCAATATTATGTCCAATGCAAATGTTGTAGAAAAATATTTAACCGCCTTAAATAACCAAGACTTAGATTCAATTGCCGCGCTTTACGCGCAAGATGCCACGGTGGAAGATCCCGTTGGCACGCCGCTGCATACAGGCATTGAGGCAATTCGAGAGTTTTATACCAAAGCGACAAGTATTAAATTAACTGCCGAGCTGCTAGGCGATGTGCGCTGTGCCGGTGAATTTGTTGCCTTTCCATTTTCTATTACGCTCCCGAGCGAGCACGGACCGATGTGTATTGAAGTGATTGATACCTTCAAGCTTAACAGCGAGGGAAAAATCACTGAAATGAAAGCCTATTGGAACGAGCAAAATACTAAGTTAGTAAAATAAAGGATGGTAACAATGACGCAACGCTTGGAAAATAAAGTCGCTATTATTACTGGTGCTAGTCGCGGAGTAGGGGCAGAAAACGCAAAATTGCTCGCAAAGCATGGCGCAAAGGTGATTCTCACTGATATAAGTGATGAAGCGCAAAAAGTCGCTGATGAGATTAACCATAAATACGGTCAAGAGACAGCGCTATTTATAAAGCAAGATGTTAGCTGTGAGCAAAGCTGGACTGATCTGATTGCGCATACCAAAGCTCAATTTGGTCGCTTGGATATCTTAGTTAATAACGCCGCTATTTTGCATCATGCCAGTATCACTGAAGAAGACTTTGCCGGCTGGCAACGGATCATGAAAATTAATGCCGATAGTGTCTTTTTAGGTACGCATGCAGCGCTGCCTTTGATTGAAGCGAGTGGCGGTGGCTCAATAATCAACATGTCATCCACCTCTGCAATAATGGGGATGCCGCATTTTGTTGCCTACGGCGCAAGTAAAGCGGCCGTTCGGGGCCTAACCCAAAGTGTTGCAGTTTATTGTGCTCAAAAAGGCAACAAAGTGCGCTGTAACACTATTCACCCTGATGGCATCGCAACCCCAATGGCGATGGAAGTCGGTATGGACTTAGCCAGAAAAGGGAAGGTTGTTGCTGATAGAGAGCGCTCAATGACTTATATTTGTGCGCCACAGGCGATTGCCAATACCGTGCTGTTCTTAGCCTCTGACGAATCTAGCCATGTAAATGGCGCTGCGATCACTGTCGATAATGGCGCAACCATTGCTCCGCCATATTTACCTAATCCAACGTCTGCTCAATAGGGAATCATTATGCAAAAGTCATGTGATGTCATTATTATCGGTAGTGGCGTCGCGGGCTTAAGTGCCGCGATTGAAGCTGCTAGTTCAGGGTTGAGTGTGGTCATTCTCGACCGTTTTGCTGGCGGTGGCGCCAGCGCCCTTAGCGGTGGCGTAGTGTACGCTGGCGGCGGTACGGTGATTCAGAAACAAGCTGGTGAAGTTGATAGCGCCGACAATATGTACAACTACCTAAGGCAGGAAGTGGCTGATGTGGTGGATGATACGACATTGCGCTCTTTTTGCCAGCAAAGTAGCAGCAATCTTGATTGGCTAATTGCCCAAGGTGTTCCTTTTGATGCCACCACCTATGATGAAAAAACATCCTACCCGCCAGATGGGTACTTTCTGTATTTTTCCGGCAATGAAATTTGCGCACCGTTTACCGATCATGCAACGCCTGTTCGACGTGGACACAGAACGAAAGGTAACTCGTTCACTGGTAACGTACTCTATCAAAGCCTGCGCACACGCGCGGCAAGCTTTGATAACGTAACCCAATTGAATTTTGCTAATGTCACCAGCTTTTCGCAAGACGATGATGGCGCGATTGTTGGTGTTAACTATCAGCAAATCGGTACAAGTGATGGAGATTTATCTAGCCGTCTTTTGTGCTCCTTAGCCAATAAAATGACTATCTTAAAGCCAAGCATTGGCGCTAAGTTACGCGAGCAAGTTAAACGAAAACAAGCAAGGCAACCCAAGCAAACACTTAGCGCCAATAAAGGCGTTATCCTGGCCAGCGGCGGTTTTGTGTTTAACCGTCAGATGGTCACCAAACATGCGCCTGTTTATCGCCATTGCCAGCCACTTGGCGAGAATTGTGATGGCAGTGCAATGGAGCTTGCGATTGGACAGGGCGCAAACACCAAATACATGGATAAGTTTTCAGCGTGGCGCTTTATCTCACCGCCCACTGCGATGTGTAAAGGTGTGTTGGTTGCCAGTGATGGTCAGCGAATAATTAATGAAGATCTCTACGGTGCAAAAACAGCTGAGCACATGGTGAATAAAAATCAAGGTAAGGGGTTACTCATTGTCGATGACAAGCTGCTTAGGGAAATCAAGTTCCAAGCTCGCCCTGGAAAAATAGCCTGGCACCAATGGATGCCAAATCGTATTATGCTCTGGGCCTGCGCTAAAAGGGGCGAAAGCATTGCCCAATTGGCCAGTGCATGTAAGCTACCAGTACACGTGCTGGAGCAAACTATTGCCAAATACAATGAAGATGCCAAGGCTGGTAAGGATCAATACGGTAAAGCCGCTAAGTATGTACAGCCATTAAGCCAAGGCCCGTATTACGCAATTGATATCTCTATTAACAATCCGGTAGTGCCCTGTCCAGCACTCAGCCTAGGTGGCTTGGTGGTTAATGAAGAAAACTCGATGGTGTTAAGTGAGCAGGGGGCGGCAATAAATGGTTTATATGCCGTGGGCCGCGCTGCTGTTGGTATTTGCTCTAACTCTTATGTCAGTGGCCTAAGCCTTGCGGATTGTGTTTTTTCAGCAAGGCGCGCCGCTCAAGCTATCGTTGGTAATGATTAATCATTGCATGCTGGTGGCTAATCGACCAGCTCAATGCCTAAGCTTTCGAGTAAACAGGCCGCTTCAAAACGGCAGAATTTAGCGCCTTTTATTTGGTTTTCTAAGAGGTCGATATCGTAGTTGGTGGCATCACTAAAATCTGCGCCGCTTAAATTGGTGCTGCCAAACATTGCTTGTGAAAAGTCTGAGTGATTAAATTTTGCGTCGCTAAAGTCGCCATCGCGAAAATCAACGTAATGGGCCCTACATTGCTCCATCACCAGTTCACTTAGTGATAAGCCCAGAAAGATAGAATCGGTCAAAATACATTGCTTAAAGCCTATTGGCGCACTTAGTGTGTAACTTGGCCAAGTGACATTGCCCCAGTTAATTCCTACCAGTTTACTTTCAATAAATAACACATCGTTAAAGCGGCTAAATCCCAAATTGACCAAGCTTAGATTACAGCGGCTAAATTGGCATTCGATAAACTTACAATTGCGAAAAGTTACGTCACTAAAATCACAATCCTCAAAGGTACAATCCTCAAACTCAATGCCGTTAATTTCTTGGCTGGAAAAGTTTAAACCATTAAAGGTTTTAGAGAGGTATTCTGGTTGCGATAAATCAAGCGCTGTCATGATAATCCTTTTGGGGGGCGTTGGTGTTTGGCATGCTATTGCAATTAAGGCTGCAATGGATACATCTGTTTAGACTAGCGTTGCTCGCTGCTATTTAAATCGGCATTGAGACCTTTAATAAAGTAGCTCAGTGAGCAATTGAGCAGGTCAAACTCTTTAATGCTGGCGAATGTACTATTTGGATCGTTATCTGATTGCGCAATTTGAACATGTTGATTAGCTGCCCCAATGACGCATTGAATAATGCCAAAAAATGCCTGTATGGCTTGGTGCTGGCTAAATCCAGCATCAATTAATTTCTCTATGCAAGCCTGTTTAACTTCTAAAGCACCTGGCTTTAAACGTATTTGACCAAAAATAGGCACCCAGCTCGGCTGTTGTTTTAACGCATCAAACATCTTTCGAGCTAAAAAATCTAGCCACTGTTGCCATGTTAATCCTTGCGGCGGAATAACATGTGAATTGGCAATAAATTGATCGAGCATTTCCGCTTGTAAGTCAGCCTTATTAGCAAAATGACGATAGATAGCCATCGGGGTCACCCCAATGCTTTTTGCTATTTTGTGGATGCTAACCCCATCAATGTTTTCACTTTCTGCCAGCACCAGGCCGGTATCAACAATACGCTGGCGTGATAGGTTCTTTTTAACTTTGCCAGAGGCCATAAGTAGTCTTCTGTATAGAGTAGAGTGATTTTAGCGGTTGATTATAACCAATCAAGCTTTTTTTGTATATAGCGTATACAAGCTGGAAGTTTGTGGTATATACTTTTATCTTAAGTATATGGTGTATACATAGTGGTTGTGTATAGCCATAGATTGAAACTTAGGGAGAAAACGATGAATGATTCACTTTTCCACGCTAGGCGTATTGTGTTGTCTTATTTGTATGAGGCGATGCTGCGGGTCATCAGCTGGAAGCTATCACTGCAAAAACGCTTTGCCCTGGTGCTTTACTTTGCAATTGGCGCGGGACTATGCGGTTTACTCTTTACCATTTGGCCTGCTCATATGGCCAGTTACTTTGGTTTTAGCTCGTTAAATGAAGTAGCACTTAATGATGTACGCGCTTATTATGGCACCATGCTCATTGCACTAGCTGGGGTATTGGCTTGGAGTGCAAAAACAACACAAGGAGCCCGTTATGCCTTGTTGGTGATAACGGCGTTTGCTATCGGCAGTGCTATTGGACGCTGTATTGGTTTTGCAAACGGCATGCCTGTTGATAATATTCATGGTGCGCTGGCGGTTATTGAGCTGCTAGTTGCTATGAAAGCGGTCTCCGTTTACCGAAACAGCGATGGCTCAGACTCAGTAGATGAGTTACCTATATTAAATCCCACTCACCCGGAACAATTTAAACCCTTGTCACAACAAAATTTTAATAAACCTTATGCGTATTACAAGATGTTACGCGATGAATACCCGGTTTATAAAATGCCAACACAGGGCTATTACTGTATTTCACGCTATGACGATGTTTGCGCGATGGCGAAGAATACTACAGAGGTCTCTTCAAAAATCATGGAAATTTTGGTGACAGGCAAGCCAAAAGATCCAAACTTTAAAGGGAAAACACCAGTAGAGCGTTTAGGCGAACTGGGGGTTGTTCCTGTTGATGTTTTAGCAATACAGGATGATCCGATTCACATTAAGGAGCGAAAAATTGGCCATGCGGGGTTTAACGCCAAGTATGTTAAATCGCTAGAGGGGGAGGTAACTCAGCTGTGCGATGAAATGATGGATGAGTGCATGGCTCGCGGTAATATTGAATTTGTCCAGGATTTTGCTTGGCGCTTGCCAATGCGCTTGATCATTCGCCTATTAGGGTTTCCTGAAAGTGATTATGAGCAAATTAAAACGTGGTGCATGAACGGTATTCGGGCATTAAGTGGTACCGCACCGCGCGCTGAACTCGTCGGCAATGGCGCTGGTAGTGCTCAATTTATGCGTTATTTATGGCGACAATATTTACTGGCGAAAGCCAACCCTAAAGAGAATTTTACTGGTATCTTGATTAAAGAAGCAGCTGATCCCGGTAGTATTATGACGGACCAGCGCGCGGTAGCGACGTTATTGCAGCTGCTTATTGCCGGCAGTGATTCGTCAGCCAGCTCGATGGGCAACGCTATTCGTATGTTGGCCAAGTATCCAGCGTTAGAACAAGAGTTAAGAGATGATCCCGACAAGGTAAATAATTTTATTGAAGAGGTCTTTCGCACCGAGTCTGCGTTCCAAGGTCACTTTCGCGTAACCAATACGGACATAACACTACACGGCATAACTATCCCCAAATCATCACGAGTGTTTTTAATGTGGGCTTCAGCCAACCGGGATGAACGCTTCTGGGATAACCCTGAAGCTTTTGATATGAATCGCGCTAAAGTAAAGAAGCATTTGACCTTTGGTCATGGCGCACATGCCTGCATTGGCCGAGAGCTTGCGCGTATGGAAATCAAGATAGTGATCAAACAGCTATTAGCTCGAACCAGCAAAATCGAAATCGTTGGTGACACGCCGTTTGAAGCCAGTATGTTCGCTAGAACGTTGCTGCGTTTGCCGCTTGCATTCTTACCATGTGAAAAGGATACGCAAACCAATCAAGATAATGTAACCCCTATTACAACGACAATAGATGAGAGCGAGCAACCTGCTTCTGTGTGCCCGTTTACCGGAAAAGGAGCTTAGTGATGAGTGACGAATTTAAACGATGGCGCTGTATTACTTGCGATTTTGAATATAACGAAGCATTGGGACTACCAGAAGAAGGTATAGCTGCAGGTACACGCTGGCAGGATATTCCAGATGACTGGGAGTGCCCTGATTGTGGTATCGGCAAAAGCGACTTTGAGATGGAGCAAATATTATGACTTTTGTTGTAACCCAAGACTGTATCGGTTGTAAACACACTGACTGTGTTGAGGTTTGCCCTGTGGATTGCTTTTATGAAGGTGAAAACTTTTTGGTTATAAATCCCGACGAATGTATAGATTGCGCACTGTGTGAGCCTGAGTGCCCCATTGATGCAATTGTTGCCGATAATATGCTTTCTGTTGAGCAAATGCCGCTGTTAGCCATTAACGCCGAACTATCAAAGGTTTGGCCTAACCTTGATGAGGCAAAAGAGCCATTACCCGATGCTGCGTCATGGCAAGCCAAACCAAATAAACTTTCTCATTTAATACGCTAGGAGGCTGTGATGGCAAAACTGGTTAAACAACGAGTGACCAGTGTTAAACATTGGAATGACACCTTATTTAGCTTCACTACAACACGTAACGGTAGTTTTCGATTTGAAAATGGGCACTTTGTTATGGTGGGGCTTGAAGTTGATAATAAACCGTTGATGCGCGCGTACTCAATCGTTAGTTCCAATTATGAAGATCATCTAGAGTTTTTTTCAATTAAGGTGGCCAATGGCCCCTTGACCTCACGCTTAGCAAAAATTAGCGTAGATGATGAAATCATGCTTAGTGAAAAACCTACAGGAACACTGATTCAGGAGCATTTGTCAGCGGGGCGGAATTTGTACTTAATCAGTACTGGCACTGGTCTAGCGCCATTTTTGAGTATCATTAAAAATCCTCAGCTGTATGATCGATTTGACAAAATAATTCTAACCCATGGTACGAGACTGGTTTCAGAACTGGCCTATCGTGATGTTATCACCAATGAGCTACCGAACAATGAATTTTTCGGTGAGCAGGTCCAAAAACAATTGTTATATTATCCAACGGTAACCCGTGAGGATTTTCGCAATCAAGGACGGGTCACCGACTTGTTAGCCAGCGGTAAACTGGCTGATGATTTAGGGTTAGCGCCAATCGACCCAGTATATGATCGCTTCATGGTATGCGGCAGTCCCGCGATGCTAAGCGATGTTTGCGACATCCTTAAAGCAAAAGGTTTTAGTGAAAGTCGCAATGGTTATCTGGGGGAGTATGTCATTGAAAGAGCCTTTGTGACGCAGTAAGATAACTCCCTTAAGTCTAAGGGAGTTATATTCATGCGATTACAGGGACGGTTAGCTAATTGGAATGATGACAAAGGCTTTGGTTTTGTTCAGCCCAACGGTGGAGGAGAACGCGCCTTTGTCCATATCAAAGCATTTAAACGTAAATCGCGCCGCCCGGTGGATGGCGATGTGATCGTTTATCAACAAGTTGCAGGAAGGAAGGGGCCTGAAGCAAAAAATGTCCAGTTAGTATCAGACCGAAAAGCGCATATTAAAGCAAAAAACAAACATCAGGCAACGCAGGCTGGCAGCGCTATACACGTACGGTTGGCTAGGCTACTCTCGCCAGTATTTGCGCTCACTTTAGTGGGGGCTTATTTTCTTTCTAGACTGAGCATGGATATTATAGTGGCGTATTTAGCGCTTAGTTTGCTCACCTTTACTGTTTATGCTTGGGATAAATCAGCGGCTCAAGCCAACCGTTGGCGTACCAAAGAAAGTACCCTACATTTATTGGCATTATGTGGCGGCTGGCCTGGGGCTTTTTATGCGCAGCAACTGTTACGACATAAATCTAGCAAGCTATCCTTTTTGCGTATTTACTCACTATGCGTGTTAGCTAATATCAGTGCCTTTCTATGGTTTTTCGTTACCGGCGGCTGGCAACTGACGACTGATTTTTTGCCTTTACTTAAGTAACTTGACAATTTCTTGAGCAATGGGGTTAATCACGCTATTGCTTACCCAGTACTGGCTGTGACTTAATGGATTCCAACGCTTTAGCCAACCACTAACCCGGATATTTTTATCTTCTATCCAGCTACTTTCATCCTTGTCATACATATCCCTTAATGGGTAACCGAGTACATCATGGACATCGAAAAAATTGAGCCATTTGAATTCACCATTTGGGCGCTTAAATAGCCTGGGCTCATCAATGCCGGCGCGAAATATCGGGATATTGCAGCCGGTGCCAATAAATAGTTTACAGCTGCTTAGTCTTCGAAACTCTCGTTGCGCCGGTGTTTGCCAATCATCATTGGCAAAAAATCGTAAATCACGGCCTGCATCCCAAATATAATTTGAAACCTGCTCACAGCCTAAAGAATGGCCGATAATAATAACCGGTTTATCGCTACTGCCAAGCGCGGCAAGTGAGTTATCAAATGCCGTCGCAATGGCACCATGCACCGCAAGGTATAACGATATATCAGAGTGAAGACTATGCTCAATTGATGCGCCATCAGAGAATTTATATAGCATAAAGCGTCTAAGGAAGTCCCAGCGCAACGGATACTTCTCGTTAATGGTGTGCCAGTATTGTTCTTGATTATATTGTAATAGATCTTGGTAGAACACACTCTCGACGTGAACTTGCTTGTCCCACAATTGCCCACCAATTTTTTGTCGAAGTTGCTCCACTAGACGCTGATTATAATTGCGATCAGTATCTCCCATACCATGTATTGTAATAATTGCTAACTGCTTGCTCATCGTTAACTACCTATAACCAATATGAAGTTTATAAAAAAAATGGGTCACAAACTTAATTTGTGACCCACTTATTCTAGTCGCTGATAATTAATTAGTTGGATTGATAGTTCACTAATTAGCCAATTGACGCAATGCTTTTTGAAATGAGGCTAACTAACATTGACTGTTTTGATACACCAACTTTGGAAAATATTGAGCGCAGATGGGCTCTTGCGGTATTTTTGGCAATGGCTTGAATCATCGACGCTTCATCAAGGGTTTTACCTTCGGTAAGTAAAATTGTAAGCATCGCCTCAGATACGGTGAGGTTATACAGCGATACCAGCAAATGCACAGAAATCTCAATATTGAGTTCAGGATCGTGAATAAAAACCATTAGGTGTGGACTGCCCTTGGTATCTATATAGGGGTTAATCGGCATAGGTTTTAAGACCAGTTCATAATCAAGTTTGTTAGATTTTCGTGGCACGCCTAATGCTCTGGCGGGGATTAACTGTCTTGTTTTTTGTGCATTAATAATATCGCTAAAGCGCTCTTTAAACTCTTCATTTGCTTGACTGTCACTTAACTGAAGATGATTGTGACGCTCGCGCAGACCGTCTTTTTCTTGCAAGTATTTTGCAGCGACTTTATTTGATGAAATGATATAACCATTTTCATCCAGGGTCACAATGCCCACAGACCGGCCTGTCATTGACTCGCTATAAACCTGCCTTTCAGAATGCAGGTGATGTTCGCGAATACCGTAAGTAATTGCCCGCTTAATATGTGATACCAGCAAGGTGAATACTTCCAGTTCAGCAACGGTGAATGGTCCCTGTGACTCATTACGAGAGAGCCGAATACTAAAATTGTTTTTATTTTCTCCAGGATAATCAATCCCCGCAACATAACGAATACCCAGTGGCTTGAGACAATTTTGGCAATATTCACTGGTTTGGTATTCACTGTCGCTCACAAATTCCTCTAATGTGATTACTCGTTCAAAGGGGAGGTTATTTAGGGGATCTAATTGATAGTACTGTTCGGTATAGCTGTTGCCATAAGTCTTGGCGATTGTCTTAGGAATATCGCCGCCACTAGTAAAAAATATCCCTAAATCGTTTTCGGAAGGGGGACGGATAACAATAACCGCGTGATGTAAGTTAAAGGTCTTTTTCATCTGTGACAAAAAAGTTTGCCAAGGCTTTGTTTCTGAGGCGCCTTGATAGAGAAAACCCAACAATCTACTAAATTCGGGAAGCTGCATATTTTCCATGATAATTTTAATCTTACTCCAATCAATAAAACTTCATTATTTTCCAATACCGTAATGTCTTTCTTGACGTTCTAGTCAATGCAATCAAATTTATTCCTTTCCTTATGTAAAATTAGCTCCTTTTAAAGTTATTGATTTTTATGGCTTTTAATTTGGTTGCAGTGTGTTTTCTTATGACCTTAACACTAACTCGCAATTTGACACTACCGCGCTTTGACATATGAAATCAAGCGCTATACTTGGTGAATTTTATAATCGAGCCTAACGGAAAGTGGCTAATAGAGCTAAATATTGAGCACTTTATCTCATGGAAACGGGTCTTGTCGGCGGCACCAAGTAAGTTGTGATGAAGACTGTTAATTTGGTTGTTTTGCTCTGGTATCTTCAATGAACTGCTATTTTTGCGGGCGTTGTTAGCGCGGACGATTAGCTATATCTGAGCCAATTTTTGTGGGTATTTCACTATATCGGGCAAGGCTGTCAAAAATTAAAATGGGGGATTTTACTTTTAAAACAGTTGGTTATTTGATTGTTTGAAATCTATTCCTATGCATAGTCCAAATGTGTGATGTCCATCGTTTCCCTTATCGCTAATTTAAAATTGGAATTTAAAAAAAGTACAAAGGCAATATTTTTTGCGCACCTAGCTCACAATGCATTATCTCGCGGGGAAAGGTGATTGTAATTGATATATGTCTATTGTCGTAATAATAAAATTAGATAAAACCCAACCGAGGCACTGGAATGTATACCGATAATAACAACACAAATTTCAATTTCAGCATTAAACCACTAGCGTTCGCAGTTACATGCGCTTTGTCAGGTCAAGCGTTTGCGGCCGATGACCAACCAGCAGTTAAGGAAGAAAAGGGAACGGGAATTGAACGTATCTCCGTAACGGCTCAAAAACGTGTCAGTACACTGCAAGAAACGCCAATTGCAATTACAGCGTTTGATGATGATGCATTAGAGAATTTAGGTATTGATGACATCAGTGATGTCAGCAGTATGGCGCCCAATGTGAAAATTATTCCGACCTTAGGCAGTACCTTTAACGTGGGTATGAATATCCGTGGACTAGGCACAGCAGAACCTTCATTGGCAGTAGACCCTAAAGTCGGTATATATTTAGACGGTGTTTATTTAGCCCGTAGTGCCGGCGCAATTTTTAATGTGGTTGATTTGGAACGCATGGAAGTTTTACGTGGACCACAAGGGACCCTATGGGGTAAAAATACAACCGGTGGTGCGCTGAGCCTGGTAACGGTTAAACCATCGACAGATTTTGAATTTAAACAAAAATTCACCGTCGGTTCTAATAATCAATTTAACTCAACAACCTCTATTGATAGTGGTGAGTTAGGTAACTTGACTGCCAAACTCACTTTCATGACTGGTGAGCACGATGGCTGGGCAACCAATACTTACGAAGGTGCTACAGAGAAAAATTTGGGCGCCGAAGATGTTGATGCCGCGCGCCTAGCACTGCGTTACACTGGCGAAGACTTTACTGTTGATTACGGCTACGATCGTACCGATGGCAGCTCTGTATCTATCCCTGGGCAAGTGAGTAATGTTCGCGCTCCGTTCCCTGATCCAAGCGGTGGCATCTATTCTCATGCCGTGCCTACAATGCAAATGGGTACTGGAAAACTCTATGGCGGCAACGTGTTTGCAATGATGGCTGCTAATGAGCACGACGCTTCTCGCCAAACTGAATTTGAATTAGATAATCACGGTCGTGAGTATGTTGATATTGAAGGTCATAACCTAACTGTTGAGTGGGACTTTTCTGACAATCATACCTTTAAATCAATTAGCTCAACACGTACATACGAGTCTGATTTAAGTGGCGGTCTTGATTTAGATGGTGGCGCGTATATGGCGGCAGCACTGGATTTTTCAACGATGCCTCCAGGTGTTGATTACACCGATGTAATCCCAAATCCAGCATTCCATTCGGTGAATGAAAAATCACAAGAGCAAAAGTCACAAGAGTTTCAAGTCTTAGGTGAGTTCTTAGAGGGCGATTTGAAATACGTTGCCGGTTATTATTATTTCTCTGAGGAAGGGGAAGAGAATAACCCGTGGGCGCTTAATGTTTACACCGGCCAAGGTGCGAACCTTCTATTTGATAAAGAGCTTCCATACGGCGCCTTTTACCGTGTGAGCGCTAAATCTAGCGCGTTATTCGCTAATGTTGACTATAAAATCAGTGATTCTGTAAATGTGGTGGCAGGTATCCGTCATACCAGTGATGAAAAATCACTCACCAACGTTGCACAAAACGATAAGATGCTGCGCAATGACCTAAAAGCTGAAGATGACTGGACTAAAACCGTCGGCTCATTTTTAGTGAACTATGTGATGGATGAAGACTTAACTATCTACGGTAAGGTGGCGCAAGGTTACGCCTCGGGTGTTTACAATCCTGGCTCAATTGATCGCTTTGCGTATTTGAACCCTGCGAACATGGGACAAGCAAACTATGAAGGCACGCTAACGCCTGCTGATCCAGAGGATACTACCTCGTACGAAATTGGTGCTAAGTCGATGCTGATGGATGACCGTTTGATGATAAATACCGCGGTCTTCTTTAACGACAATACCAACCTTCAAATCACCGAATTAGACGGCAGTATTCGACGTTCATTGAATTCTGGTGAGTCAGAAACACTTGGCTTTGAATTGGATGCGAAATTTGCTGCCACTGAGGATTTATTCTTTACCGCAAGCTATGGCTACCGTGATACTGAATATACCGATGAAGAGTTTACTGATTTAAACCGTTTCTCAGCATCTGTTGCGATGAGCTGGACAATAGCTGAACTAGAGTTTGGTAACCTTTCATTCCACTCTAGTTACGTGATGAATGATGATTACCAGTTTACAGCAAGAGACCCAAGCCTGGTTGTAGATGGTTATGAATTGCTTAATGCACGATTGACGTTATCAGATATTAAAGTGGGCGAGCGCTCAAACCTTAAAGTCTCACTTTGGGGTAAAAACGTTACCGATGAAGATTATGTCATTCATGGAGCAAACTTTAGTTACTTCGACTCTAAAACTTACGGTGCTCCAGCGACTTATGGCTTAGATGTTACGTTTAATTTCTAAATTCGTAACAGCCTAACGCAAATGAAAAACCGATGCTTTGTCATCGGTTTTTTTATGGCTGGCACGCTGCTATTTGTTAGTCCAAACGTGTGATGTTACGGATTTATCAACTAGCTAAGGTCAATTATCGCCAAAATAACAATAACTAGTTGGATGGATAATGCTTAAATTACTAAAAATTTTACTCACCCTAGTGGTATTTTTTTCCATTGCTGTTTGGTACCAGTTAGGGCGTATGGAGCCTGCTGCGCCAACCCCTATTGAAGGGGAAAAGGACCAAGTTGTGGTCACCGGTGAACCAGCAATAGCGTCTGCTTTACCATTTGATATGCCGCCACATCCCTTTATGGCTAGTCAGGGGGTTAATGGCATGCATGGTGATAGCTATAGCTCAGATGTTCATCCGGGGAGCGGTCCGCTAGGTAATTCCCCTCAAATGACGACTCGTGATGGCAGCCTAAAACCGGGCGGCCAATGTGCGACCATTACCTTTGATAGCAAAGGGCGATTAGTCGCCCTATGTACTGGCCTTACTGGTTTTAACTTACATTTACTTGCGCCACGTACCCTCGAACTACTGGCGCAATTTCCATTGCCTATTCGCCCATCAACATTCGCTTCAATAAAATATCGTGATAAAAGCCACATCATGGATGATAGCTCAGGCGCGTATTTTTACTTAGATAATCAAGACCGCGTTGTGTTTGCTGATTCAGAGCAGAAAATCCGCCGTATTGGTCATCGCCAAAACGCCGAAGGTCAATGGGAGTTTTATGATGTTGATAGCTGGGATCTATCAAGTGTTGTTCCCCATGACTGTATTACGCCGCTAAATTGGTCGCCAGAGGGGGAATGTGACCCAATTACCGCAGTGATGCCTGATCATCATGGGGCCATATGGTTTGTTACCCGCCGTGGTCGCTATGGGGTGTTAGATGTCACAAAAAATGATCCAAGCCAGGCAATCAAAATGGCTCAGTTTGAAAATGAAGAAATTCAAAATGGCTTTTCAGTTGCCCGAGATGGCGTGTATATCGTCTCAGATCACGCACTATACCGCATGGCGACAAATGCACAGGGCGAGCCTTCGATTATTTGGAAAGAGTCTTACGATCGCGGTACAACACGTAAAGTTGGCAGTATTAATCAGGGTAGTGGTAGTACGCCGACACTACTTGGCGAGCGCTATGTAACCATTACAGATAATGCCGATGGAAGAATCAACTTGCTGGTTTATTTACGTGACAAGGATGTAGGTAAGCACCAATCAAGGCTAATCTGTAAACTGCCTTTATTCAATCGAGGTAGCTCAGCCACCGACAACTCCATGATTGGTTTTAATCGCTCAATCATTGTTGAAAATAATGCAGGCTACACCCATGCCATGGGACAAACGGACTGGGGAGCTGTTGCTGGTGGCATAACGCGTGTTGATATTCGTGAGGATGAAACCGGTTGTGATGTGGTATGGCAATCAAATGAAAAAATCCCATCGGTCGTCGCAAAACTGTCGGCGCAAACTGGACTGGCTTATTATTACGGCTTTGAACCTCGCGCTGATGGTGAAAATGAGTGGCTAATCAAAGCCATCGATTTTCGCAGCGGTAAGACCCAATTCACTATGAGTTTAGGCTCAACTCAATCCTTTGATAATAACTGGTCGCCAATAACGATTGCTCCCGATGGCACTATCTATGTCGGTGTGTTAAAGGGATTGGTTGCCATTTGGGACAACCCAGCTACAGCCCTATAACGTGTTGATGGACAAATCATGATAAAAAAAATACTAATAGCACTAATTGCTTTAATTATCGCCGGGGGAGTGTACCTCGTTAATTTTGCTAATGGATTTCAGTCCGAAGGAAAAATAACTCTTTCGATTCTACAAGAGCCCGTAGTGGTGGAGCGCGATGAGCGTATGGTCCCTTATGTTTTTGCGCAAAGTTTAAGTGATGCGCTAAAAGCACAGGGATATTTAACTGCCCAAGACAGACTCTATCAACTCGAACTCTTTAAGCACCTAGGGCGTGGTCAATTGTCCATGTTCATTGGCGAGCGAGGCATTAAGGTTGATACGTTAATCCATAACCTTAATATAGCTGATTTAGCAAAGCGTCAAATCGCCGTACTTAATCCGCAGGCGCGGAAATTTTACCTTGACTATATTGCAGGGATTAACGCCTATATCACTCAAGGGCAGCATGAATTTCCACTGAGTATGAGCTTATTGTCACACACTCCCGATGCATGGACTTTGCAAGATATTGTGGCGCTGCAATTTTTTCAAATTTGGAGTTCAAGTGCCAATTGGAAAACTGAACTGCTAACTCAGCAAGCGATTGACAAATTAGGTAGTAAGCAGGCCTATGAAATAGCCATGCTCAGTGTTAATCCAGATGATGAATCAATCGGTATTCGGCAACGGGAGCAAAGTGTTAATCATATGCCGCTGAATTTAACCATCGAGCAAGCGTGGTTAGATGCATTTCCTGATGTTGAGGCCGCGGCCAGCAATGCATGGGCAACGACAAAGTCTCGCTCAAAAAATGCTTTACCCATCTTAGTGAATAGCCCGCACCTTGACGCGACAACGCTTCCTGGATTTTGGTATCCGATGGGAATCTTTACCCCGGACTTTAAGGCGGTTGGGGTTGCACCGCCGGGTACGCCTGGGTTTGGTATCGCCCGTACCAATCATATTGCTTTTGGGGCAACTAATGGTTATAGCGATGGTATTGACTTATATATAGAAACTTTAGATCCAAACAATCCTGGCTATTATCTAGAAGGCGACATTAGCAAGCCGTTAATCGTGCGCGAGGAAACTATTTGGGTTAAAGATAGCGAGGCTGAAGGTGGCTATCGAGAGCAAAAATTGACGATTAGAAATACCTCACGAGGTCCGCTGATTTCAGATCATGGCATGGCGTTAAGTGATAACCGAGCCATCTCACTTCGCTGGGCAACCATTGAAGCACCGCTAACCTCCAGCATGGGGACTGACAAACTATTGGTGGCAAAGACGGTAGAACAAGCCAAACTCGCGATGGCAGAGACGGCAGCTCCATTAAGCCAGATAGTGGTAGATAGCCGCGGTAGTATTGCGCGAATATCCTCTGGTCATGTACCAATTCGAGTTAAAGGGGATGGCGCTAGGCCATACGTTATTACTGATTCACAGGATAATTGGCAAGGCATTATTCCAGCTAATGAAATGCCAATGAACATTAATCCTGCCCGTGACTGGGTTGGCACAGCCAATCACCGTATTGTTAAAGCAGATTATCCTTATCAATACTCAACCTACTTTTCACCGTCATGGCGCTATCGTCGCATTGGTGAGTTTATTGAAAATCGAGAGCCGCTTAGCAGTGACGATCACCGGGAGCTGGTGAACGATGTTAAAAACCCAATGGCCCAAATATTACAACCTATTATTGTTAAAGCGTTGGCCAAAGAACCGCAACTCGCTAACATGACAACAGAGCTTAAAAACTGGGATTTTTTTGATAAGAAAGAGGCGGTCGCACCGACCATTTTTCAAGTGTTTATATGGCAATTAGCCACACTGACGTTTGAACATAAATTAGGTGAACAGTTAAGCGAGCAATGGCTAGATACCAGCTATTTGTGGCAAGAGCGACTCGTTGCTATGCTGAGTCAGCCAGCCCACGCTTGGTTTGATAATCCGAACACGCCAGACATTGAAACAACCAACCAAATAATTGTTAAAGCAATGACCCAAACTCAGCAATATTTGTCAGATAAATTTGGTGACGATATGAGTCGCTGGCAATGGGGGGATCTGCACACGGTTACCTTGAAAAGTCCGGTGATCCCAGGTGAAGCGATGGCAAGGTTGTTTGGCGGTGGCGTGCACCCTTTTGATGGCTCAGGTGAAACATTAAACCGCGGACTTTATAAATATAGCCAGGGGTTTGATAGTCGTTTCGTTGACTCCGTGCGTTTTATTGCGGACATGTCTGATCCTGACAAAATAACAGCGGTTATACCCGGTGGCAGCAGTGGCCGCTATGTCAATGAGCATTTAAGCGATCAGTCACAAGCGTGGCTTGATGGCGGGGCTTACCCTATTTGGTTTAACCCACAAAAAGTTAAACAGCACAGTACTAAGCAACTTGTGTTTAAGCCCTAGTTCACTTGAATCGCGCTAGACAAGCCTGCCTAGTGGTTTACTCTCCAACAATAAATGGAGAGTAAGTTACTGGGCTTTTTTATTGAATCTATCCTAACACTTGTTAAAACCGCGACTGCAATTCCTCAGACAAATCGTTCGGATATGGGCTTAAATAGCGCTATACCGTTATGCTTTGCCAGCGTAGGATATTGCGTAAAATCAAAGATGTTGTATGTTTTTTTGCATGGTTTGGCATAACCTTTAGTGCTATGTTAACTTTGTTTCTTGTTCCCTGTTACTTTCGAGTATTAGTTTAGTGAGATTGCCATGACAACAAAAACTTACCTTGATCCACAAAACTTGCTAGATGATTCATTTCGTCTTGGCGCAAAAATTTTAAATGATGGCTTTAAACCGACCTATATTATTGCTATCTGGCGCGGTGGTACACCCGTTGGTGTCGCTGTTCAAGAATTCTTAGCCTATTACGGGATTAAGACAGATCATATCGCAATACGCACATCATCCTACAGTGCCGGAATTGATGGACGTAATAAAGAAGTACTTATTCATGGGGTTGACTATCTGATAAAGAACATCACTCACCAAGATAAACTACTTATCGTTGATGATGTTTATGATACTGGCCATACGATCCAAGCGGTTATTAGTGAATTAAAGAAAAAGTGTCGTCAAAACACGCCTGAAGATATTCGTGTCGCCGTGCCTTACTTTAAGCCTACTCGCAATCAAACGGGTATAGCTCCTGAGTATTATTTACACGAGACAGCCGAATGGCTGAAGTATCCCCATTCGCTAGAAGGGCTGAGTGTCGAAGAGATCGCGACCCATCGTCCAGAACTTTTTGACATCATTAAACATTTAATTCCAGCGCAAGGATAAAACCCATGGAAAAATTATTCATTAATGAAAGTGATTTGATCCAAGACTCCTTTCGTCTTGGCGCAAAAATTTATGAAAGCGGTTTTCGACCTGACTTCATTGTGGGGATCTGGCGTGGTGGCAGCACTGTGGGTATTTACGTCCAGGAGTGTTTGCAATATTTAGGAATCGAAACTGATCATATTGCTATTCGTACATCATACCAAGGCTTGCCAAGCTATCAGGAAATGATTGAAGAGCAAACGATTAAGGTACACGGCTTAAAGTATTTGCTAGAAAACCTAAATCATGATGACAAGTTACTTATCGTTGATGATGTTTATAGCTCAGGTAAAAGCATCGAGGCGGTTATCACGCAGCTATCAAAGCGGGCGAAGCGTAACCTGCCAAAGGATATTAGAATCGCCGTACCTTGGTATAAGCCGTCACAAAACCGTTCGATTCGCCAGCCAGATTACTTTGTCAACACCAGCGACAAATGGTTGGTGCAGCCTTATGAAATCGTTGGGCTGAGTGAGGAAGAAATTGCTCAAAACAAGCCTAACCTCATACCAATTATGCAAAGCGTTAACGCAAAGTAAACACTCAGTTGCCGCGCTATTATGCGCGGCTATTTTATTTTCACTCAACTATCCTAGTCGCATTCCAAGTGGATTACATAACTGCCCATTTGGGCTAGCTAAAATCAACAACAATGCTAGCGCCTCATGCGAGTCTTCCTTAGTGGCGTCCTGTTGGTCAGTGCGTTACTCTCATTTTCAATCGCCAGCAGGTTTTAACACTTAGCGTATGAAATAACGTATGATGCCTTTCGATGTGCCAACTACCCAGTCAAAAGATTACTTTTTATGCGAAAAACAGACAAAAAACTAGATAACCAAATTAGAATTGGATTAACCGAGGTGTGCGATAACGCCTTAAAAGAGATTGATGGCTTTTTGTGGCTCACTCACATGGTTAATTACAAGGAGTTTCCTAAAAGTTTGAAAATTGTCTGCGTTTTTGAATCTAATGATGATGTCGCGAACCTTAAAATAAACGGCGAGGCGAGGTTGGTCGAGCTAATTAACAATAAGTTGACTGCCATAAAAATAAAGTTAACCAATCCGAGCCTGCATATTCATTATGATAGCGATGAAGCATGTGCAAAAAGCCACCAGGGACACTGGGCAAAACGGCTGTGATAAAAATAAGCTTAATTTACCTACCATAATAGGATAAAGATTGATTAAGATCGTCTCCGCGGTGCTCAGTTAAGGCATACTGATTACATTTTTTAATTCACATTTATAGGGTTGAATACATGGCGCAGGAGCCCCTTCAGAAAATTTTACGGATATTAAGTTTCGCCCCGCTAGTGGCTAGTGTAATCGTTGGCTTGATTATTTATATGGCCTTTAAGTATGAGCCTGAAGATATTCCCGGTATGGCTTATGTCGTTAGCTTTACGCTAGCAGAGGGAATGATGTTAGTGGCGGCTATAGGCATTTTAAGCACTGTAAAAATAAAGGTTAAAACAAATTTAATCTTCGCTTTACGTTATGCCAATATTGGTGTGTTAACAGCTGCTGGTGTTGTTGGTTTTGTTACCTTTATGCAGATGGCTCCTTAGATACTTCATGCGCTTGCTCCTAAAACAACTTAACTGGCAAGCGCTACGATAGATTACATCCAACTTCGCTTTGTCGACTCCACGATAAACAATGTCTTATCAATAATTTGTTGGGCAGTTTGTTGCGGCATAAATGGCACTTTCTGTACGCCTGAAGCGAGCACAAGTGAAATAGAAGCCAACTTTCGATGGGCCATTAAGAGACTTTGGTGGTATTTGGTTTGCTGCACCTTATGGATTGGGAACACGTAGTAATTAACTCCAAATAATCCTTTGCGCACATACATAAAATTATTGTCTATTGCATACCCCCAGCGATACCAGCGTATTACAATCAGTAGGGATAGCAACGTCATGCTGACAACAACAATTAGCGCTAATTGCCACTGTTGATGGTAAAGCGATGCCCCAATCAGTGCTGTTGCAATTGGCGTTAATAATAAGATGTGCCTTAAAATAAAGCGTTTACTAATTGGCAAGAATTCGATAGTTGCAAGTGCGTTTTTCGGCCACACATCGAGAATTAGGCTATTAAATTGTTGCTGAGTAACCGATGGCACCATTATCTTGTTGCGTACTTCATGACCCGGTTTGCTTCGCTGTTGGCTCTTTGTTTGTTCAAAACGCAGGTTTATCCGTTTAACTAAAATGTCCAGCCAATCTTGCTGGCTAATGACTAGTTGCAGGCGTGGTAGCTTCATGACCACTTCATGATGAGTAAATAACCCGCTTCGCCTAATATAATTCTTTCCTTGCTTGCTCAGTGTATAACCGTAAAACGCAATGATTGATCCGAAAACCGAAAACAATACCACAATAAGGTAGCTAACCATTAACACCCCTAGGGCGTATAAACCAAGCTGCCACCAAGCATGTGTGGCAGGCGAAAAGACTTCGCTAAAATTAAATCCAAATGATGTTAACAGCTCGTTGGTTTTTTTGGCTGCCGCATCCATAAAGGGGGCGAGCAGAGCAAAGAATATCCATATTCTGTTGTTGGTGATGCCATGAATGATTAAGTCTTTTAAAGAACGTTGATTTAAAACGATCTCGTCGATATTACTTGGTGCTGCGTCGTTAGGGGTCGCCCGTTGGCGTGGCGAAACTTGGCTCAGGATTTTACTTTTCAGTTTCTGCGCTAACATATCATTTAATGCCACGATTTTTGCTTCGCTTTTAGCTGAGCCCGCTGTATCTAATTCTACTGTGGTATAACGAAATGGTCGAAAATAGAAAGGGGCGATAAGCTTAACATTTTGAATACGGGTAAAAGGCAGGTTAAGGTGCAATTTTTTAAATACGCCGGATTTAATCTCTATAGTGTGCTCAGTTAAACGAAACTTGAAAAAATAATATTGTAGAAATGCACTAAACCCAAGTAATCCGATAAATCCACCGATGCAAAGAATTAACCATACAGGGTTGTCCAAGACGACATTATAGCTGGTGATCACAAGTGGGATGGTATAAATAAGATTGTTGACTAATACGGAAATATCATTGGCGACAAAATAGAACAAGGCAATAGGGGAAACGCGTTGCCAGTTATTCATGATAAGCGACATCCTTATGCTCAAGAATGTATTGGCGCAGGGATGTTGCTTGCTTTAGCGTGAGCCCGGGGAGTGAAAAAGTATGTTGAGAGCCTCCGGCACTGAAAACTTGAATAGTGGCAAGGCCGAATTTACGTTCAATAGGCCCACGCTTTAATTCAATATGTTGCAGTCTTAAAAATGGTTGGGTAACTACTTTTTTAAAGAACACACCGCTATACATCGTGATATCTAACTCCCGAACTTGGTAAGCAATGGCGCGATCGTATAAATAGCCATATAGCATGCTAAAAGTTCCAAACGCAGCGACTACCACAATCGCCCAATGAATGGCGTTGTGGTAGTTTGGCTTTAGTACAAAAAACACCTCATATTTGAGCACCAGCAATACAATGAATAATAAAAAAGTAAGGCTCGCCCGTATTGCTAGGTTGACTTGATAGTAGAGCGGCATGAGGTCTTTTTTGGGTACTTGTTGTACTCTCGGGATTTCATCAAGGTTGATTACATTATTGTCAAACGCGCTATCAGGCATAAATTGATTCTTAAAAAGGTTGATTTACTCTTTAAATTAAAGACAGTATTAGGGCAAATAGCAATAGGAGAGCGTTGAACAGTGGACAAATTGATGACTGGGACGAATAAAAGAATTATTGAAGTATTACCCTATAAGCCACAATGGTCTGAGAAGTTTGATTGCGAGAGCAAGTTAATCACCAGCGAACTAGGGAATATCGTGTTGAACATTCACCACATTGGCAGTACAGCGGTTAAAGGCCTACCTGCCAAACCGGTTATTGATATGTTGCTTGAGGTCTCCAGCCTTGAAGCGTTGGATCGCAATAATAGTGCTATGCAGGCACTAGGCTATCTAGCCAAAGGTGAAAACGGATTAGCTGGGCGGCGTTATTTTCAAAAAGGCGGAGAAAATCGCTCTCACCACCTCCATGCCTTCGCTAAAGATGATGAAAGTCTATTGCGTCACCTTGCCTTTAGGGACTATTTGCGCGCCCACCCAGATGTCGCTGCCCAATACGCGGATATTAAGTTGGACGCGGTGAAGCATTGCAATAATCAAATTACCAATTATATGCGTTATAAAAATGCATTTATCCAGCATCATGAAGCGCTAGCAATAATCTGGTTTAAAGGAACAACAAGCTCACCGGGTAAAGCGCAATGATATTAGCCATGATGCTAACATCTGTTTTTATACTATAAAAGCAATGGGTTACGACGCTTTTGCGGGCGCGTGTCATATCGATTTTTCTGTTTGTCACATCAATGACGTAGTTAGAAAGGGCATTTCCCCGTAATAGTAATAGTGATTAAGGGGAGATTAGTAATGTATATGCAATTAAATGTAGAAAAACTTAAACAACAACGAGAGCGACGAGCTTGGACGCAGAGTCACTTGGCTGAAATCGCAGATGTTAGCTTAAGAACAATCCAGCGAATTGAAAAATCAGGGTTTGCTTCTCCAGAGTCAACTCAGGCTATCTGCGCGGCCTTTGAGCTTAGTGTCAGTGATCTCTTGGCCAACGCAAATGAGGCGAGAGAGCAATCAACTGCACAACCTTTAGTCGAGCACAAAGCAAATAAATCCGCCGTATTGATAGCGACGGCACTGGCGTTCATCGTCGCGTTTGTGCTTAGCTATTTACTCGCTTAATTTAGCGGTTAAGTCTGTATTTGCCTGAGTTCAAAGCGTTAATTTGCAAAAAGAATTTACAAAACTATGTTTTCCAACTAAAGTTATGGCGGCGTCAGGATCGGCGCTGTTTTTGTATCAATTGGATAAATAAGGATATTCGATGAGATTGATAACCGTATTATTGGTTGCACTATTATCAGGTTGTACCACCACATACCAACCAGTTCCAGAAAACTATCAGGGTGACATAGCAACCTTTGAAAGTACCGAAGAACAACATTCCACTAGCAAGTCAGACCTTTTCTATCTAGCAAAAGTTGACGGTAAGCAAATTTATAGCACCCTAAGTGCTACTAGGAATGCTACTTATGGCAAAGGGTTTTACTTAAAGACTCAGCTAATCCAAACACAAGTTCCTGCCAAACAGGCGACGTTTAGCATCATTGGTAGAACAGAACACGCTGCACCAATACAAGCTTTTACCGATGAAGTATATGAAGTAAAAGGGAATGTATCATTTATACCGATGCCAAATAAAGAATACGTGGTTAAAGGAAAACTAGGACCAAAATATTCTGCGGTGTGGATTGAACACAAAGATACTGGTGAAATTGTCGATAAAAAAATTGAAATCAGCGGCAGTGCAGAGCTAGGTTTCTTCGAAAAATAATAAAAAGACTTTGGGAGTCATTATGTATAAAAAAATAGCGTTAGTTGTTATCGCTTCCTCTTTATTTGCCGGCTGTGCGTCGGTACCTATGGAAAGCAAAGAAGCCTCGAACAAAGCTAAAACTTTTGAGGCTCCAGCGGCTGACACAGCAGGGCTTTATATCTATCGCGATAGTAGCTTTGGTGGCGCACTTAAAAAAGATGTTTGGGTAAATGGAGAGTGTGTTGGTGAAACGGCGCCAAATATGTTTTTTTACAAATTAGTGCAAGCAGGGAAGCAGCATAAAGTATCGACTGAATCAGAGTTTTCACCAAATGACTTGTTGGTGAAGGCAGAGAGCGGTAAGAATTATTACATCAACCAGTATATTAAAATGGGCGTATTTGTTGGCGGCGCTAATCTGGAATTAGTCGATGAAGTGAAGGCAAAGAAAGCCATTGGTGGCTTAGACTTAGCTAAAATGGGTAAATGCAGTAAATAGCCTTAAACGCGAACTAAAAATAAGCCGTTAGCCCCTTATGCCTGTTGAGGTTTAATAATTTCGGGGCTGACGTGTGTAACACAATCCCATATATTTACTCAATAAAACGACCTAGGTGCTGATGTTACCGCAGTGCTTTGATCGGTCTAAATCAAATTTTACTGCGCCAAAGTCTATATTTTTTACTTGGTTAGGCTATAGTAAAAAGGTTAAATAATCAGTCATTCAAATTTCAATACAACACCGATGATGAATGTAGTCATTCAAATAAGTGTATATTTCAAGGGGAATTAAATGGATACAAGTGATCATTACAACATGTGTAGTTTGTTTGCACAAATGGGCCTACCAAGTGAACCTGAGCAAGTAAATAGCTTTTTAAGAGAGCATCGATTGGTTGATGGGCAGGTTATTGCTGCAGCGGATTTTTGGACCCCAGCGCAGGCTGCATTTTTAATGCAAGCCATTGCTGATGATTCTGATTGGAGTGAATTAGTCGATCATTTAGATGCTGCACTACGACACTAGTTGTTCATTGTATAGCGAGACCCCGTCAAATAGGTTTGAAGCCGCACCAGGGGCTATCTGCCAATGCTGATTCAATAAGGTTGCTAGCCATGAAAAAGTATTGCTGGTGGCTTGCAGGTCTCGCTGTTCAAATAGCTGGTGCTGTGCTAATCCGGGCCATTGCCCTAATACGCGACCCCCGGCAACCGCGCCGCCAGCTAATAATAATGCGCTGCCAGTTCCATGGTCTGTTCCTTTAGTGCCGTTTTCCTTGGCTGTTCTGCCAAATTCAGTTGCGATGACAACTGCTGTATTGCTCCAATAGTCTCCTAGGCTAAGCTTTAAAGCGGCCAAGCCATCATCTAGTGTTGTTAATTGCCTTTTAAGACGATTGTTCTGATTGTTATGTGTATCCCAGCCGCCAAGCTCTAACATGGCGCAATCCGGACCATCAGGTGTCGACATTAGTTGGCCACAGCCAGTCGCCAGGGTTTTAAATTTACCATTACTTTTTGTTAGCTTTTGGCCACCGGTTAAGTTGCGAAGCGCCAGTCCGTCATTAAGCTTTTTAAGCAACCGCGGGTCACTTTGATACATTTTTTGTAGTGACTGGTATAAATCATCACTGCTGTGTTTAAGTTTGGACGGATACCATGTATTTACACTATCGCTCCCGCGCAAGCTAATTGGCGTTGATTGGGCAATGGCAATTGCCGAACGTTGTTTGAGGGTAATGGCACGTGAGAGCCAACCATTTTCATGTGCTATTATATTTAATCCGCTTTCCAGGTAATCTTGTCCATCAAAATGCGAACGTTTGTTAAATCCGCTGCCGACCGCAACTATCGGTAGCAATTGTTTGTTCTGATACCAACTGTATAAGTGTTTTAGCGAAGGATGCAATGCAAACCCTTTGTGCATTGGCTGCTGTAACTGATTTTTTGCTAACCCTATGGTTGGGCGTAGTGGTAATAGGCCTGAGTCAAATGTAGGGATAACGACCTCAAGCGAATCGAGTGCGCCGCGTAACACGATCCAAATTAATTTAGGCGGTGTTTTATTACTGGCTGTAACAGCCCCTGCCAAGGACTGCGTATGCCATAAAGCTAATGAGGCGGCGGTGCCGCTGATAAACTGCCGACGATCCATAATTATCTCCGTTGAAACTCTGGGCTCATCAGTGCCAGTGTGAGTGATTGTTGACGGCTTTCTGCGCGCATCACCGTTTTGTAGTTCTGTGGTGTTAGCAGAGCTGTGAGCTGTTGTTCAATGTTGGTTAGCCCTCGAGTATAGCGAGAGCCTGCCAGCTGCGCTGCCCAATCGATCCGGGCCATTAATGCATTGGCACCATCCCAATGAGATGCGCTATCGCCATAACCTGCCGGGCTACCAGCTTTAAATGGTTGTTGTCCTAAAGTCGATAGTGTGCGAATAAGTGCTCTATGTTTCTTAGGGGTTGCATTGAGTAAGCGAAAGCTGGAAATGACAAAATCGCGCGGTGTCTTCAACTTGTTGTCTGCTACTGCCCATGATTCTTGCGAGTCGATAAGCGTTAGCATGATTTGCTTTAGGTTGCCGTTGGTTTGTTGCCAGCGCTTGACTAATTTATTCACTAAAACCGGATCTGGCATATCACTAATAAAGTGCCGGACAAGTTTAGTGCTAACGTATCGTGCAGTACCTGGGTGGCTGGCTAAGGCTTGCAGCATTGCTTCACCTTGTTTTATTCCTTGTTGGCGGTAGCTCTTGCCAAGTAATGTCTGGCTGCCTGGCTCATGGGCACGGCGACGAAAGGTAAAACCTGCTGGTTTGCCGTTATTTGGGCGTCGAAAGCTCCAACCTGAAATGCCGTTTGCCAGTGCAATCACGTCTTGCTGACTATAACCACCGTTAACCCCAACCGTATGCAGCTCAAGTATTTCACGAGCCAAATTCTCGTTTAACCCTCTGCCTTTACGCGCTAGCTTAGAGTTATTCCCTGCTGACTTTTCATTATTTAAATAAAGTAACATCGCAGGGTGCTTAATGACGCTTATTAGTAAATCGTTGAACGAACCTAACAAATTTGGGCCAATGGCTTCACGTTCTAACGTCGGCGCAATGGCTGACATTTGTGGGCCTTGTGCGCTAACACTAAAATGATTGGAGAAAAAGTCAAGCAGCCGCCAACTGATTGAATTATCCATGGCGATAGCTTGTATGGTCGAGTCGGCCATTAAACGGCGCGCTGCATCAATATGTGCTTTGGGGCGTTTGTATGACTTGCCCAGTTTCTTTTGCTCTTTCTTCTTTTTTTGATAATCGACCAAATAGCCAGCCATGTCATTAAGAGAGGGTAGGGTAGGATCAAATTCGACGGCGGTTAGCTGCTCCTTTAGCCACTGCTTAGGGTCTTTACTAGCCACCAATAGTTGTTGATGGCTAGCGCCGTAACCAAAGCGGTTGGCTGCAATAAGCGCTTGTTTTGTTATCATTTTTAATCGCTCGCTGTTTGTCTATCTTTTGAGCATAGCGATTTGGTAATGAAAAACGAGGGAATTTACAAAAGTTTACATGCTTTACACAATGATCGGGAATGGGGGAATGTCTGTACAGTCGATACAAAAAAGGCGGTCGATTGACCGCCTTATCTTATGTGACTTAACTTGGGCTATTGGTTAGAAACTAGCTCGCTGTGGTCAAAATCATCAACGTTAATGGACTTTAAGCGGCCTTCTTCTGTTTTACGAAGGTGTGCAGCTTCTTCTTCATTAATACAGCCAATCTCAAGTGCTTTATCGGCTAGTTTATCAAGAAAGATTAGTTGCTCTTTACTTCCTGTTGCTTGACTTATTTTGCGAATTATTTTTTCCGCGGCAATAACATCTAGGAATGTTTGTTCTTGAATACCAACGACATTATGCTCAGTTGGTTCCCAGTATTGACCTGCGCCAAGACGGTCGCGAGCCATATTAGGTGTTTGCAAGATTGTAGCAACTTCTTGATCAAGTTCATCATAGGGAGCAACAAGAGTAATTCCCGTTGGATACATGACATAGCGTAAGATCTTACCAACCCATTTTAGTGGGAAGTTGCGCAGTAACTCATCGAGTGCGGTTTGCGCTTTAAAGAGTGAATCACGCGCTGCCCAATGAACTAATGGTAAATCAGACTGTTGACGCCCTTCATCATCAAAGCGTTTTAACACGGCGCTTGTTAGGTATAACTGACTTAAGATATCACCTAAGCGTCCAGAAATACGTTCTTTACGCTTAAGGTCACCTCCTAAACTAGCCATTGCGATATCCGACAAAAAGGCAAGGTTAGCAGAGAAGCGATTCATATGCTGATAGTATCGTTTGGTATCATCGCTAAATGGTGTGGCTGAAAAGCGACTATTTGTTAGCCCCAGCCAAAAACTACGGAAAAAGTTACTAATAGCAAAACCGACATGGCCAAAGACCGCACTATCAAACAATTCAAGTGCTAGTTTTTCGTCTTCGTTTGCAGCGGCATCTAACTCCGCTAACACGTACGGATGACAGCGAATTGCACCTTGTCCATAGATAATTAATGAGCGAGTTAAGATATTTGCCCCTTCAACCGTGATGGCAATTGGCGCACCTTGATAACCACGGCCAACGTAATTATTAGGGCCTAAACATATCCCTTTGCCGCCGTGAATATCCATCGCGTCAATGACACATTCCTGCATTCGGTCGGTTAAGTGATATTTGACAATAGCAGAGACAACCGAAGGTTTTTCACCGAGGTCAATAGCCCCTGTTGTCATGGTGGTCACTGCGTCCATTAGATAGGCATTACCACCAATGCGCGCCAAATGCTCTTCAACGCCTTCCATCTTACCAATTGGTACTTTAAATTGACGACGAATTCGACTGTATGCACCAGAGGCTAAGGCAAGTGTTTTCACACCGCCCGCAGAATTTGACGGTAGCGTGATACCACGGCCAACAGATAAACACTCAACCAGCATCTGCCAGCCACGGCCTGCCATGCTTGGTCCACCGATAATAAAGTCGAGCGGGAAGAATACATCTTCACCTTTGGTTGGACCATTTTGAAACATGACATTTAGTGGGAAATGACGACGCCCAATTTCAACCCCTTCAACGTCTGTTGGGATCAATGCACACGTAATGCCTAAATCTTCTTCCTCACCTAATAAACCATCTGGATCATAAAGCTTAAAGGCTAAACCAAGCACAGTAGCCACAGGAGCTAGGGTGATATAACGCTTATTCCAAGTGATACGCATACCTAGTACTTCTTCACCGTCCCACATGCCTTTGCATACCACACCAGCATCTGGAATTGCACCTGCGTCTGAGCCCGCTTCAGGGCTGGTTAAAGCAAAACAGGGGATCTCTCGACCATCGGCCAAACGTGGCAGGTAATGATCTTTTTGCTCAGTTGTTCCATAGTGTTGCAATAATTCACCAGGACCTAATGAATTTGGTA
This sequence comes from uncultured Gammaproteobacteria bacterium, assembly GCA_937139475.1. Taxonomy (GTDB): domain Bacteria; phylum Pseudomonadota; class Gammaproteobacteria; order Enterobacterales; family Psychrobiaceae; genus Psychrobium. The sequence continues at coordinate 41,222 of CAKZQF010000222.1, forward strand.
CACCAACGGTAGAGGCTAGGACAGTGCTAACACCCGAAAGTTTTTGTAGTACACGGGACTGGGCATAGGCAGAGAATTCCAAACCACCATATTTCTTTTTAATAATCATGGCGAAAAAGCCATTTTCTTTTAGAAATTGCCATAACGGCGCCGGTAAGTCTGCTTGATTGTGACAAATCTCGTGTTCACTTGCCATTTTACAGGCTTCAACAACGGGGCCATCTAGAAAAGCTTGCTCTTGTGCACTTAGGCGTGGCGATGGGTAGTTATGAAGCTTGCTCCAGTTTGGCGCACCTTTAAAAAGATCGGCTTCCCACCAGGTCGTTCCTGCATCTATCGCTTCCTTTTCTGTGCGTGACATGTCGGGCATAATTGAACGATAAAGTTTGAGCAAATGGCTACTTATATATTGTTGCCTAAATGATGGAAGGTTCAACGCAGCAGCAATAACAAAAAATATAATCCAAGTAAGATTAGACACCCCACCAAGGATTGTACAAAACACTAAGAGTAGAGCGAATGCCCCGGTAAATGTAATCAATGACGCTCGTTTGTAAGCCAGGGCACCAAACCCGACCACAACCGCCAGAATAAATAGTAATGTCGACACGTAAATTCTCCTTTAAACACGACAATGTGACTCATCGTACCAGTGTAGCGTATTTCTAATATTAATTCCTATATAAAACTATCTTATAGCGAAGTAAATGAAATTACTTCATTTAAAGCAACAATTTTGAATGCAAAGAATAGGATAACCCTTAGTTTTGTTTAGGTTGTGCAGTTGTGCGCAAAAACCAACCAAAAAAACACCCAGATTACGTTATCGATTGTGTCTTAACTATAAGTCCGTATGATGCCCCTTCTTTTTATTATTGTAAGCCCCCCACAGCCTGTTGGAGTCGTAGTTCTTGTGAAAAAGTTGTTAACCTCACCGTCAAAAATGGCCTTGTCTGCCCATGAAATGGTCATCTATCAAAATGTCCTAAAACACATCACGCCATTAAGCTTAAATTTATTGGCCATTAAGGTGACAAACCGTCCGGAGGATTTTAATGGCTGGTGTAAAGAACTCGTGGATGCCTGCACCAATCGAATTAATTTTGATTTGTTAGAGCCCGCACAACTCAAACCGTTGAAAAAACTTAATGATATTCTCGCTAATGGGATCAGCGTAAGCCAATTACGTATGGCAACGATTTCCCCCTGGTCGTTTTATGTTCAGTTCCTTAAGGAGCAAAGTCAAGTACATGCATTTGAAGAGCGCCAACGTCTACTGCAATATATTGCTCAGTTAAAAGAGCAAGCATTAGCCGAAATGTCATTAGAGGACAGGTTAACAATTGCCGGTAAGCATACCAATGCACATGACACCATGGTGTATACATTCGACGTGCAGTGGTTTGGCAGCACCAAGGGGGCAAAAGCTTTTCATCAAGTACTCGTCGATTGTCCTGCGCAATTGGATAAAGCGCTTGCTCACATCCCATTATCAGGTGAAATTACCCTTACTGAGTACCAAGCCTTTGTTAGTGATTTTAAAGCCGCCTTTGCGATGATTGATGAAAGTGCAACGCTTGCGCCTGCAACAAGATTGCTCGCAATGCGCCGCCCTGATCAGTTCGTGTGCTTAAGTAGCAGTAATATCGCCCATTATAGTCAAGGCTTAGAGCTAAACCTGTCAGGAAATAGTGATTTTGTCGGGTACTGGACTTGGCTGGTGCAAGCTGTAGGTCAAGCCCATTGGTGGCGTAGCAGTGAACCAGAGTGCCAAGAGGAGTTATTCTATTGGCAACACCGCGCTATTATGCTTGATTTATTGCTTTATGCTGATCAGCAAACCGCAAAAAAATCAAATTACTTGAGGCTACTCAATAAGCCTGCAAAGAGCACCAGTACAGGTACTAAGCGAGTAAAAAGAACTAAGGAAACGGCCGAGGAACTGGTTGATCGTGCCTTAAATGATGAAAGCATTGAAGATTTCATTAGAGCACAACGTGACTCGATAATTTCACAGGTTCAAGCAGGTAAACCTATCGCTGAAGTCATCGGACTGATACGCAAAATTTTTGGTTGATTTGACTGCTTGCAATCGTGCGAAATCGAAATAAAAATTGAGCTGGGATAAGAACTGTCATATTTGCCTGATATAATATCGCCACATAAAAAATAAGGTTACAAGAAAGCCTTATTATGCGCGAAATAATCTCCAGACACAGAGGACAGTTTTTATGTCAACTCGACACTCTAGTACAAGAAAACACAGTGCGGCGCACAAGGTTTATATTTCAAATCATGCCCGTGATAACCAATACCTATTAGCTAACTTTGAGTTAACTGATGAATTAATCAAGCACGTTGATTCGGACTTTACCGCCAGCAAATCACTAGCTTATAAAAATGTTTACAAAAGCATTCGCAATACTATTTTTGCGCTGTGCGAGCAGCACCAAATAACCACTGCCCATTTTGTTGCCAATGACAAGCTACCACTGGTTCGCTTTAGTGGTGAGTCTGATGCGATTGAAACCAATGATAAAGTTATTTTCTTTTATAACCCTAAGTATCATCAGGGGCACAAGTATTTTTATGACTTTAATACGCGTGCCAAGCGCTTATCTATCCTATTTCTAGCCAATGGTGATGATATTCGCGTTAATGCGGCTTCGTTCCATCAAAAAGTTGCTGCGCTAACAAAAGAGCTTACAGGCATACTGGGCTTAGCAGAAGGAGATGTTCGCCTGCGCGATCATCAGCACATCACTTATGATCTGTTTTGTCAGCAAAAAGAAAAAGTTGATAGCCAATCTCATAAATTTAGGCCGATTCCAGTTCGTTATATGGCAAATGATATTGAATTGCCGCAACATCGTGCGCTGACCTATGTGATTGGCGACTTGTACATTAACGCCAAGATTCGCCAGCAGGCAAAAGTGGATTATGATGCGCCATCGCCTTACAAACCGCTTTACACTATGATTAACGATATGTTTGTTGCTGGTATGGAAAAGGCAGGCTTGAAAAATGGTGCCATGATTGCCAATGGTTTAACACCGCTAGTTCGCTTTGGCTCATCGGACCAAACTCGCGTAGGCAAGGGGTTCCAAATGATTGCATTTAACCCTGAGCAACCGGACGATCAAATAATGAGTGAATGGCATGGCGATATCTTTACCGATAAAATACGCTTAGTATTTTTAGCCTCACAAGAAGATTGCACTGACCGTGGCTACGGAAAATATGTTAACCAAGTAACCAAAGTGCTCGAATCAGTTGCCGCAAGCCTTGATATTGATCCAACGAACGAACAGTTGATGGTCCGAGTGCATCAGCACATTGCCTACGATAACTAAAATTTCTTAGTGAAATTTATGCAAGCCGCGATTAAAACCGCGGCTTTTTTGTGCCAATTCTATTAAGTTATTTCAACCCCTTTCGACGGAAGGCGCAAATTTAATCGAATTGGTATTATTCTTGATTGCGTAAATCAAGTGAGCCGTTTATCCTTGGCAAAATTTACCGTTTTGAAGGTTTAAAACATGACAAACTTATTAGATTATCCCATTGGTAGCCCAGGCACTCCTTGGCAGGCACCAGAAAAAGAACAATGGCTAAACGCCCAGAAAACGAAACGTTCTTTTTTCACGCTAGTCATTCCAAAGATTGAAAAAATCACCACACAGCCATGCTTGGAATTAGTTCAATACGGTAGCTTAGATTACAGTGATGTTGGAGAGACTGGTAATACTTATCCACTATTAGCTTTTAAATCAGCGAAATGGCAGGCGGACAAACCAACTATTTTAGTCACTGGTGGTGTACACGGATATGAAACTAGCGGTGTGTTTGGCGCATTGGCTTTTGCCCACAAGCACGCTGAAGCATACAGCGGTGATTTTAACTTGGTGGTTGCACCTTGTGTCAGCCCTTGGGGTTTTGAAACAATTAACCGTTGGAACCCATTAGCAATCGATCCTAACCGTTCGTTTGTAAAAGACAGTCCAGCGCCAGAATCCGCTGCACTGATGGCGTTTATTGCCCAACTTGAAACACCTGTCTATGCACATATTGATTTGCATGAAACAACGGATAGCGACAATGGTGAATTTCGCCCGGCGCTCGCCGCGCGCGATGGCGTAATTAATACCAATTGGAATATCCCCGATGGTTTCTATCTCGTTGGGGATACGATTGCACCACAAGCTGATTTTCAGCGCGCGGTTATCGAGTCTGTAGAAAAGGTCACTCACATAGCGCCTGCCGATGACAATGGTATGTTAATTGGAGTTGCTCTTGAACAATTTGGTGTTATCAATTACGCCACCAAAGCGTTGGGGCTATGCGCTGGTATGACTGACAGTAATTATTGCACCACTACCGAAGTGTACCCTGATTCGCCAAGAGCCGATGATGAAAACTGTATCAATGCGCAAGTTGCAGCAATTACTGGTGCACTCGACTATTTGAAAAAACAGTTTACCTAATAATGGATTTGTTTGCGCCAGCAGGGCAGCCACATAATTTATTGCATCGTGATGGTAGTGTGCATTATTACGGCCCAGTGATGGATATGATGGCGGCAAATCACTACTTTGAGCAACTGTTTAATTCCATTGACTGGCAACACGATCAAGCGCTTATTAATGGTCAAGTGGTTGAAACCGCGCGAAAGATAGCATGGTATGGTAGTCAGCCTTATCACTATACCTACTCTGGTATAACTAAGGTTGCGCTGCCATGGAACTCATTGTTATTGGAGCTAAAATCGTTAGTCGAGCGAGAAAGCGGTGAAACCTATAATGCTTGTTTGATTAACCTTTATCATAATGGCAGTGAGGGTATGGCCTGGCACAGCGACGCTGAAAAAGATCTCAAGAAAAATGGAGCCATCGCTTCATTAACACTAGGCGGTGAGCGAAAATTTTCGTTTAAACATAAAGTCAGTCAAGAAAATATTTCGCTGTATTTACAAAATGGCAGTCTGCTTGTTATGAAAGGCACCACACAAAGTCACTGGCTCCACCGTCTGCCGCCAACACAAGAATCTGTGGCTGCTAGGATCAATTTGACCTTTAGAACGATTGATCACCAATTTGCATCAAACCATCAGTGGCGCCAATAACAGGTTAGGCTTGATAGACCCAAGCTAAAAAGCATTTGGAGTCGTTAACCGTCGTGAACTTGATTAACTTGGCACCATTTTGATCAGTAACAACTACGTTACTTTTGTTAACTGAAATGGATTTTATTGGTGATTCAATCGAATACACCTTTCCTTTATATTTATAAGACATAATAAAACTCTTTTAATTCGCGCCTAAGCGCATGAAAAACTAAAGCCATCTTATTGTGTGAAACTCTCAGATATTTTGAATATATCAACGTATACCAATCCAATTAACGATAGGATCAACCTTGCCACGAGAATAATCGAATTAGTCTGTGATAAATGATCAGTTAATTATTGAAATTGATATTAAAACGAGACCATCGCTCGATAATGCAAACAACAATTAAGGCTTAAAAAATTTGAGTGTTGACTGACTGTGAAAGGGAAAGACAAAACACGGATTATCATTAAAGATAATCTGCTAATTAAACGAGAGGAGATTAAATAACAGGGCGACTATACCGGAAAGTGTTTAATAAGTGAACTGCTATTGAGCTGTTTCGTTAAATTTTCATGCATAAATACACAATCTGTGATCTCGATAACTATTGTTCAGCGCCAACCAGTAGCATTAATTGGGGGGCAATTTTGAAACGAAACAATCCACTCATTTGTAGAATGAATAAAATAGTTAAAGTATTTCAAAGTCATTCAAATTTACACCAGCAACATCCGCCGCATTAGATAAGTCACTTATCGAATCTATTTGCACCGAATCCACGCGAGCCTGTTCTGGACCATGGTGTAAGTAATCTTTTAGGGTGGAAAGGTCGGCCGCCTGTCCCACCGCAAATACTTCGACACTGCCATCAGGCAGGTTTTTAGCATAGCCAGTAATGGCATGGGCCAGTGCAAAGTCTTTGGTTGACTGGCGAAACCAAACGCCTTGCACTTTGCCGATAATATGTAATTTAATCAGTCGTTTGTTATCCATTGCTTTAGCCCTCTAATGGGGGCAACGCTGCGATGAGAAATAGTAGCGTTTGCACCGCAATAGGTTGGATTAATGATACCTGTAAGCGTTATTCTAACGCTAAATTTACCAAGGTAATAGGTCACCATTTGAATGTTTAAATAGTCCGGTCTGAGTCATGTCTTGCGCAAGGATCAGCTGCGTTAGACGTGTTGCTGCCTCAGTCGCGCTAATATCTCCGGTCCCGGAAACCATTTCGGTTTGAACCCAGCCAGGATGATATAGGCCAACTGAAATATTATCTGGTGCGAGATCTTTTGATAAAGACATCCCCGCAGCGTTTAGTGCCGCCTTGGACATGCGATATCCATAGCGACCACCAGAGCCATTATCTGCAATAGAACCCATCCGTGAAGTGATTAACGCCACTTTACTGCCAGCACTTAGCTGTCCACGTAATATGTCTACAACTTGTAGCGGCGCCAGCGCATTTACCATAAATTGCTCTACTATTGTTTTGTCATTAATATCACCTAACGATTCATCACGAAGAATACCGGCGTTATTAATCAATATATCGATTTTTGTATTAGCTAATTCGCTGGCCAGTTTGGCTAATCCAGCAGGGGCTGCCACGTCGATATTTTCAATCACCTGTACATTGAGCTGATTTAAATCGGAAGATGACTGACGGCATAGGGCAACTACATGATATCCCTTATCCCTAAATTGCTTCGCCATTGCTAAGCCGATGCCGCGGTTTGCACCTGTTATTACCACAGTGTTCATTTGTTCGTCCATTTTTGTTAGTGATCATTTGGTTATAGCAAAATTTGCCAGCGCAGGGAACCTAAACAGCTAATTCCCCAGCGCAATAGCGGCAGGGAGAGTGGCGCGCAGCTTTTCTAACAACAAGGCCATAGGCGTAGTATGCCAATCCTTAGCGATTAGCATTTTGTGCTTTACGGTAGCGCCCTGACTAATGGTTAGTGCTTGTCTTCTGGTACGAGTACGACAGGGATATTTGCCATATGTGCAATCTTATTGGCTGCACTGCCTAACAGCATATCGGCAAAGCTTGATCTGCCATGACGCCCAACAAAGATCACATTCGCATCAAGCCTTTCGGCTTCATCGTGTAGCACTTCAGCGGGGTTTCCCCACGCAAAGCCGCTATCGATCTCCACATCACTATCTGCATACTTATCTAGTAGTGGCGCAAGTACTTCCTCTTTAGCTCGTCGTTCTTCAGCTTCTCTTTCTGGTGGCGTGTTAATGATTTCTTCTATGCTAATAGGCCGCATTCCGGTGTAATCAATGGCGTGTACAAATTTAATTTTGGCGCCCGAGGTTTTAGCGAAATTCACTGCGCAAGTTGCCGCGCGCTCCCCCCATTCACCACCGTCACAGCCCACAATGTATAATTGATTAGCCATGTGATCTCTCCTAAGTAATGATCCTAGTACCTATTAAACATAGGACCTAATTCAGGTGATAGCAAGATAAGGCGAAAGTGTTATTTTAAAAGTCTTAAAAAGGCAAATGGATAGTCTTGGCCAGCAAATTCAACAAGCTTAAATATCTTAAGTTAATTAGAGTCTTATGGGAATACGTCGACAACCGAAGTCACCTTTAGGTCCTAAAAACCGTCCAGCGATCAAGTAGCCACAATGTTGGCAATAGCCATTAGTATCGAGATCGTACTGGCCTAGCTCATACCAATCCCGTTCAATCACTCGATTGCTACACTTGGGACAGTAGGTAGAATCTGATGCACTATCGTGAACATTGCCACAATAGACATATTTCATGCCATACCCTAAGGCGATAGCCCTTGCTTTAAGTAATGTGGCAAGTGGTGTTTTCTCTTTATCGAGCATTTTGAAATCCGGATGAAAAGCTGAAAAATGCAAAGGAATCTCGGTACCCAAGTTCTCGACAATCCAATGGCACATTGCATTTAGTTCCCCTTCATCATCATTTTCACCGGGGATGAGTAGGTTAGTTATTTCAAACCACACGTTGGTTTCATTTTTTAGGTAGACCAGGGTTTCCAGCACAGGGCTAAGATGAGCATGGCATATCTTATGGTAGAACTGCTCACTAAAACCTTTCAGGTCGATATTAGCAGCGTTCATGTGACGGAAAAACTCTTCTCGCGGTTGCTCGCAAATATACCCTGCGCTCACCGCGACACTGTTAATACCATGCGCTTTTGCCGCGATTGCCGAGTCGATAGCGTACTCTAGAAAGATAACCGGATCATTATAGGTAAAGGCGATGCTCTTACAGCCATAATGTAATGCTGCTTTAGCAAGCTGTTCGGGCAGGGCGCTATCACATAGGCTGTCTATTTGTCGCGATTTACTAATATCCCAGTTTTGGCAAAATTTGCAGCTTAGATTGCAGCCAGCAGTGCCAAATGACAACACGCTTGTGCCAGGGTAAAAATGGTTAAGGGGTTTCTTTTCAATCGGGTCAATGCAAAAGCCTGACGAGCGACCATAGCTGGTCAAAACTATCTCCCCCTGATGATGTTTTCTGACGAAACAGCTACCACGCTTTCCTTCTCGAAGCGTGCAGTGCTGCGGGCAAACATCGCATTGCACACGACCATCTTCAAGCCTGTGCCAATATTTAGTGGGAAAGTTTTCAATAATGTCAGTTTTCATGGGAATAAATGCCGACTTACAACTATTATTTAAGTGTAGCTAAAATAGTCGCAAGTCACATGAAAGGCCCCGAGATAATGCAGTTTTGATGGCTTGGCAAAAAATGCTGTGTGAGCAGCTAGAGGCATGAGTTGACATGAACAATCGTATTCCCGCCGTTGCTGGTAGCTTTTATCCAGATGATCCATTACAAATACAAACAGCCATGGACTCGCTGCTAGCTAGTCCGCCAGAGAAAAACATTCAACCTAAGGCACTAATTGTCCCGCATGCTGGTTATTGTTACTCTGCGGCTGTTGCAGCGAAGGCTTATTGCTATCTAAATCAATTAAAGGATATTAAGAAAGTTATCTTGCTAGGGCCGAGTCACCGGGTGGCCTTGCAGGGCTGTGCTGTGCCTAGTCATCAAAATTTCATCACGCCCTGTGGGTTAGTGAAGGTTGATAACGATACTTGTCAGCGGTTAGTTACCCGTGGCTTGGCTACGCTGTCAGATCAAGCCCATCAATGGGAACACTCACTAGAAGTGCAGCTGCCATTTTTACAGTATTGTTTAACTGATTTTGAATTGATTCCCATCGTGGTTGGCGAATGCGAGCCGGTAAAGGTGAGCGAACTACTGGCAGAGTTAATCGTTGATTCCTCATCATTGATTATTATAAGCACAGATCTTAGTCATTTTCATCCATATGAAACCGCAAAGCGCTTAGATCAAGAAACGATTAATAGAATTATTAACTTAGACCTTACCATTGGCCCATACGATGCGTGTGGCTGCAATGCCCTTAATGGCTTGCTCGATTTTTGTATTCTTAAACAATGGCAAGTGAAGCTAATCAACAAAGCAAATTCCGCAGATATCACAGACACTAGACTAATAAACAAAGATCGGGTGGTGGGTTATGCCAGCTTTATCGTGTATTAAGTTAACTGCGCCAGCACAGGAAGAATTAAGAGCATTAGTTGAATACGTTATAAAACAGGGGATTGAGCAGCGTAAATTTGTGTTGCCACCCCCGCCAAAATCGAATGAGCTGTTTGAAGTCGCAGCAAGTTTTGTCACACTATATTCTCAGCAACAGCTGCGCGGATGTGTTGGCACCTTTAGCGCTAGAAACCCGCTTTGGAGCGATGTATGCAGGCTCAGTTATTGTAGTGCGTTTGAAGATGGTCGTTTTATGCCGCTGCAGCAAGAGGAACTAGCCGATTTGACCTTTGAGATATCAATTTTATCCCCCCTAGTGAAGATAGATAATGACGGCGAAGGAGCGCTGCTTACACAGTTAGTGCCTGGTGTGGACGGATTATTGCTTCAAGATGGAAACCGCTCAGCGCTATTTTTACCTTCGGTTTGGGAGGCATTAAAAACGCCAGAAGACTTTGTTCAAGCGCTAAAAACCAAAGGCGGCTGGCCAGCTAATTACTGGAGCGAGGATATTGAGGTATTTCGCTTTCATACCACTGTATATTAGCTAGGTCAGTTAACCGATTTTAAGGGCACTGCAGCGCTTATCTTTGCCAGCTGCTTTGCACTTCCTGCCATTGTTGCTCTGTTAACCATTTATCTGCCATGGGAAAAAAGATAGCTTCTTCACCTTGCATATGGTCGAAATATTTATCGAGGTAATCTTCAATAAACACAGAAATTTCTCTAGCTGAAGTATCTGATGTTTCAAGATTTATCAATTGTCCGGTGATACGAGAAAGGCCTTGATGGTCATGAGCTATTTCTTCCACTCGTTGGTGAATAGGTGCCTCTGTATCCATTAATTTTTTACGGATAATCTCTTCATTACGATGGTGTTTTTGTTCCTCTGGACTACGCAAAGATTTGAGCAGCGTAAAAATTTCACTACAATCGGTTTGCTGAGCATCATATTGCTTTACTTGATCTAACAAAGTCTGTAACTGATGAATCGTGACAGATATATCGCTGTGGTATTGATGAAGCTCTTCTAACAAAGGGTGCATAACTCTTCCTTAATTGTTGCTAGTCTCTAATAGGAGGCCGTTGCCACACGTAGCTACAAGCTATGTGCCTAATTATATTATCGCGGTGCTGTCGCTATGCCTATGATCAGGATCAAGTGCTCTAAAAGTAACCAACTCTACACTGTTGCCGTAAGACTAAGTGAGTCTATTCATCGGTATAAAACCTAAGTTGAGCTAAATTATCGCTATCTGCTAGAATCTCTCTATAAATAACGTAATAATGACCAGTAAGGTTGATATTTCTGTATGGGGCGGTCGTTATCGCCACATAATAGAGTTGTAAGAAAAGGAAGAGTGAAATTGTGTGAGCTACTGGGCATGACTCATCGCAATGTTTTACGCTAGTTCGGAAAACATCAATTAGTATCAAATCTGTTTAAAATCAACGTTTAACTATCTTTTGTTATATCCTCCCGTCTCATGTATTATCGCTAAGCCTTGGTGCTTACTGACACTGTTACTGACACTGTGAAAACGATATGAGATTTACTGATAAGATGATTAAGGGGCTAGCCCCTAAAGAAAAAGACTATGTGATTACCGAAAAAAGTGATGAGCGCGGAGCAGGGCGCTTACAAATAAAGGTGTATCCATCGGGCATTATCTCATTTCAATTTCAATACTACATCGACAAAAAACGTCGGCGTATTGAGATCGGAAAATACCCATTATTCTCATTAGCCGATGCACGTAAAAGGTTTTATCAGTTAAGTGAATCTGTTGCACTTGGCCATGACCCAATGGTTGAGAAAGGCGTAAGCCAAGCAGAACAAAAGCTGCTTAATTCACTAGCGACCATGCACGAATTAATCACTGAATTTATTGAATACGGTGAAACCGAGTTTGCGGCTAGTACGATGAAGCGCTTAGTTAATTGTTTTAACCATGACCTTACACCATTTATAACCGATGAATTATCAATAAACGATTTCATTGAGCAAGATCTTGCTCGAGAGCTGATTTATAAGGTGTATAACCGTGGTGCAATTCACCAAGCCGATATATTCCGTTCTAATCTAATGAGCATGTTTAAATTCGCTATCGACTACGACAACTCACCAGCACGCTACAAACTACCTAATCGATACGGCCAGAAGATAAACCCAATACGTGATATCAATATTCAGGTGCCAACCAACGCTAACAAGCGCTGGCTTAATGAAGAAGAGATTAAAAAAATCTGGCATGCCGATGATCTCCCCTTTATTGCCCAGCAATATTTCAGGCTAGCATTAGCGTTAGGCGGTCAACGCATCGAAGAAGTCTATAAATCTTATGCTCATGAGTACAATTTCGAAGACAACACGCTGACCATTCCACGCGAACGCATCAAAGTTAGAGACCGTGGTGATCATGTTGTGCCAATCTCACCATTAGCAGTTGAAATACTCCAAGAAATACTACCGCATCGTGGCAGCACTGGCGCATTGTTCCCACATCGTGACGACCCAACAAAACCAGCTCATCACAACACAATCAGCATTGCTTATGCTCGCTGGTGCAAAAAACATAGCATGCCTAGCTTCTCACCAAAGGTCTTGCGCTCAACTTGCAAAACGCTTATGACAAAAGCTGGTGTACCAATTCATATTCGCGACATCTTGCAGCAACATAACAAGCGTGATGTTGCGACTGTTCATTATGATAGATATGACTATTTAAGTGAAAAGATTGATGGTATCGGTGTTTGGGATAAGTACTTGATGAAGATCATTCATGAGACGGGTTGAGACTAAATATTCTTTTACATTATAAACTAATGGATTAAACTCTTATTAACTTAACCGTAGATTAGCTATAAAAACTTATACATGGACGTATTTTATGACATCTAAAGGGATAATTGAAAAATTTGAACTGTACATCTTATCTCTTTGGCTATTATTTTTTTTAATTATCTTAGTGACCGCAGATATCCCTTTTTGCTTTGGGGAACGTTGTTCATTTATTGGATGGGATGAGCTATTCAGCAGAAATGTATTATCCTTTATAGCGCTGTTTTTTTTGTTAGCGGGCTTTATTTTTTATATGAAATTCAACTTTAGAGTTTCAGGTAGCAAGCGACTACCAGCTCGCATTATTGCAATTGAGGATGTTAATTATGAACACCTCACATTCCTAACAACATACATTATCCCCTTGATATGTTTCAATTTAGCTAGCACTCGATATATTTTTGCTCTAGTGTTTTTGTTAGTGATCATTGGCATTATTTACGTTCGAACAGATAAGTTTTATGCCAACCCAACACTCGCCGTTTTGGGTTTTAGGCTATATAAAGTGACAATTAAGACCAGAAGTTCAACAAAAGAAAATATAGTACTTATAGTGAAAGAAAGGCTATCGATAAAGGACCAAGTTCTAACTAAAGAACTCGATGAAAAAGTGTGTTTTGCAAGGAAAGTTAAATGACTATTGAAGATCTTAAAAATGATATAAGTTCGGTTCTAGAAGCCGATGGTTGCTCAGCGGAGTTTTATTTTTTATTAGATACTGACGGAGGAATGAGCGTAAAGTTAGTAGATATTAACGAACAAGACCATATCGAATTAGGGAGGATGTTTATTGACGGTGCGAGTGAAAAGATTGTCAATAACGAAGACCTATCTTTGCTGTCACTGTCGGGTGCCGATGAACGACAAAATGCCATTTACCATTATGACCTAGATGAAGTCCCTGTAGGTATCCAATTCTTAAAAACTATTATTGAAAGTGAAGATATCGAATCCGTCAATTTAGATGATGATTGCTTATCCAATCTTGAAGGAATATTGATTCTCGTAGGAAATGAAGAACATCAATTAGCTATTTATAAGCACCAATACCCCATTACGCTATTACAAAAGGGCTCTGGTTTTAATTTGGTTAAACCCCGTAATGGAAATAGGTTCAGTAAATTAGAAACCGATATTTTGAAAATCAATTCTAAGTTCGAGTTTATTAAAATTAATGGTGAATATTATATTTTAGATATTAAGGCATTAGAGAAATTTTTTGGTTTTCATGATGCTATTAAAAATGTCGCCGAGATAGGCGTGGAAAACATTTCAAGCTCTGATTTGGTAATGAATTGTGAGGTTTTTACGCGAAGGCTCGACGATATTAGCTTTTCTCGCAAACTTGTAAGGTCCGCAAGTAATTCTCCTGTATTGGGAGAAGTATCAAACGATGAAATAATCTCTTTCACACAAGAGCACCCTTCGTTGAAAGGAAGGTTCAAATATAGTGATGATGGAACACAACTAAATTTGACGACAAAAGTCTCGCAAGACTTATTTTTGAAGCTTCTCAATGATGATTATTTGCAATCTGAATTAACCAACCGTTTGTACGATAGCATTGCTAAAGATAACGTAACTGCAGAGGTTGAGACTGCGTAAAAATAGGCTGCTAGCAACCAAGAAACACTAATAATTAATTTGGTACGGTTAAGAACCTACTATTTGATAGACTATGGATGGAAAATGGAAAATTTATATTATCAAAACTTCTCTGAATTAAACTTTGAGGACGCTTTTTTCGATTCACTAAAAGCTGACTATAGCGAGTTTAATGATTGGCTATATAAAAAAGCGGAATCTGGTGAAAAGGCATACGTTTTATATGATAACAGAGGACAAATAGAAGGTTTCTTATATTTAAAAATCGAGCACGATGTAGTGACTGATGTTAATCCAAACTTGTCATATGGTAGACATCTCAAAGTTGGAACCTTCAAATTCAACTCTACGGGTACACGACGTGGTGAACGATTTATAAAAAAAATATTCGACCATGCAATTCAAGAAAAGGCTGATGATATTTATGTAACAGTATTTGATAAGCATAACTATTTAATGAACTTATTTTGCAAGTATGGCTTTGAAATTCATGGAAGGAAAGAGACTCAAAATGGAGTTGAAAATGTTCTGCTAAGAGACTTTTCAGTTAATAAAGGTGATCTTTTAAAGAATTATCCGCGTATTCAAACTAATGGGGTAAATAAATATATTTTATCTATCTATCCAGCGTTTCATAGTCGTATGCTACCTGATTCAATATTGAACAATGAGTCTCATGACCTAATTCAAGACATTTCACATGCCAATAGCATTCATAAAATCTATCTATCGGCAATGGATGGCATATCATATTTTAATCCTGGCGATATTATAATTACTTATAGAACATCAGATAAAAAGGGGCCAGCTGATTATAGATCAGTAGCTACGTCTGTTTGTGTTGTTGAAGAGAGTAGGAATATTGGTGATTTTCCAACATTAGAAGCATTTTTAAAGTACGCTCAATCTTATTCGATCTTTACTCAAGAAGAACTAATAGGTTTTTATAATTCAAAAAAATACCCATATATTGTTAGATTCACCTATAATGCGGCGCTAAGTAATAGAATTATTAGAAAGCGACTGATTGAAGAAGTTGGAATGCTTCGAGGTGCTTATTGGGGAGTACTTGGTATTTCCGATAGCCAGTTTGCTCAGATATTGGAGCTAGGTGCAGTAGATGAAAGTATTATTATCAATTAAGCCAGAATTCGTTGAGAGAATTTTCTCTGGTGAGAAAAAATTTGAATACCGTAAAGCGATATTTAAAAAACAAGGTATTAAAAATATAGTTATTTACTCAACTATGCCTGAAGGAAAAGTTGTAGGTGAATTTTCTGTAGGAAAAATACATAAAAGTTCACCTTCAGAATTGTGGGATAAAACTAAAAAATACTCCGGCGTTAATAAGAGTTTTTATGATAGCTATTTTGAAGACCGTGAAAACGGTTATGCGATTGAAATATCAGATGTTATAAAGTATGACACACCGATGACTCTTAGCGCATTAGGTGAAAATATTTTTGCCCCACAATCTTTTCGCTATTTATAGTGCTTAATATGGCTAAGGCATTGCCTTAGCCATATTTTCTACATTCTCTGACCAGACCAAACAACCCGACCGATTAACTCTAAATCGGTGCCGTTAAAGTCTTCTCTTTTTATTTCCCACGGCTCATACATCGTGTTGTCAGATTTAACTTTGACGATGCCGTTAGGGAGTGACTGCAAGCGTTTTACTAGCAAGCTGTTGTCGTGACGCATTACATAAATACCATCTGATAAGCCAGATAGATTCTTGTCTACCATGATCATTGAGCCGTTCTTAAGGGTTGGGTACATGCTGTCACCGTCAACCAACATCAAAAACACATCATTAGGGTTCACACCCACTTCTTTACGTAACCATTCCGGCTCAAAGCTTATTGTCTTTGCTTGATCTTCTATTTCAACCAACACACCAATTCCAGCAGATGCAGTTATTTCATAGAAAGGTAATTGAATATGTTCTGTATTCGGAATTATCACTTGGTCGCAATCAGGTGATATTTGACCTGATTCTGGCGCTGTTTTGTCTGTCATTAACCACAATGAGTAACATTCTAGCTCTGCTTGTGAAATTATTTTTTCTATCGCTGTAAGTCCTACCGAGGCATGCCCTGTTTCAAGTTTTCTTAATGAACTCAGTGGGATAGTAGTTTTTTCTGCGAACTCGCTTTGATTTAAACCAAGTGAATTCCTTACTGCTTTTATTTTTTCTGCGTAATTCATATTGACAATGTTCCGTATTTGGAATTGTTATTCCGTCAAGTGTTCTGCATCGAGAACATTTGGGCGCGTATCGTCTCACCGAAGCGCAACTGTTAATAGTGCCACGAGGGAACCGTTATGTCGATAGCTCATGGAACGAATATAGAGGCTAAACCTATGAATATGAACGAAAACGAAACACCAATAAATCAAACGCTTATTAACCCATTAGGCATTGAACGTAACTTGCGTATGAAAGAAGTGATTGAGGCTGTTGGTCTATCTCGCGCCACAATTTACCGAATGATGGGAGTCTTTAAATTTCCGCTAGCAGTAAAGGTGTCTTTGTCGCTAGTTGGTTGGAAAGCTGCTGAGCTCAGAGAGTATATGCAATTGGGCCCAGATGGTTGGTACGAAAAATACGGCAAGCAGCAAGAAGCCGAAAAACTTAAACGCCAGCAAGCATAAGCCTTGGCAAGATATAACCAATAATTCGCAATTTACTGAGTTGTAGAAAAATTACCAAAATGAACATTAATAGCAAGGAAGTAGCAGCATGTTAAACCCTATTCATCAGATAAATTTGGAAGTCGCAAGCCATGACGATGCTTGTCATATGCTTTTTGCATTGGTCGAAGAGTGTAAGCGCTCGATAGCGGTCGCTAAATATAACAGAAATGATAAACCCACCCATGCACGCTACTTAAACCGAGCCAGTACATTGAGAAAGGCATGCAATAAAATAAGAAGTGAAATGCACCTTTTAATCAGTGTGGGGGGCTAGTCATGATTAACCATACTTATGCTGTTACACACGAAGGGCTTTTGGATGTTGCTAGTGGTAGCTGCAAGTTATCGTTGGCCGCTGCTCAAATGCTCAACTTAAATTTCAAGTACGAACTCTTTAAGGGGGAGCTTTTTCATGGCGCGTGGGTGCTTGTGGAATTAGTGAAAGACGATAGTTCAGAGAATTGTGAGCTAGCTGGTTTTAGGCACAAAGTGATTAAAGAGCATACACAAGCCATGAATAGCCAGTTGATAGCGTGTAATGCTTGTGAAAAAAATACAATACAAAAAGTCACGTGCTGGTTTGACGAAGAGCAAACAAAACCGTCTATCTCACATTGTACTGATTGCGGTAGTGAAGTAGCCCATAAGTCACGCTGGTTTAGTAATGGAGTAGCTAGTTTCGGGAGATTTTTAACCGCCTGTGTTTATGGTGTCATGGGGAGGGTGGCGCAATGATAAATTCAGCCAAGATAAAGTTAAATACTTATAATAATGTAACTAATTCAAACGAAAGGATTAGTTATGGACAAGAAGTTACTCAAAATAAGAGCAAAAGAATACCTAGCAACAATGGGCGCTACGCTCTCAGTTTCCAAAGAGCATCTGCCGAGAGACTATCGCGCAATGGCGTTGGGTTTCAGCAAAGGGGCGGTTTCAGGCGTTATAGTGCCAAAGGATTGGCGGAAACTATCAAATCCGTTAGAGATAAATTCATTGCCGGAACACTTACCTGCGGGGCTGATAGTCAGCTTCGAGCACCTGCAATTAAACGAGTTCATGATAATTCAGAGGTACATAAACGTAATTCAGTTCGAATCCTTAGAGAGGGTATCTGAAAATGATTGGTCTGTCCTTGATACCGAGATGCGCAACATCTAAAAATACAAAGGGCATGCATCATGTCCTTTAACGCCTTAAATTTAAACAACAACGCCGACCTTGAGTCGGCTTTTTTGGGTTTCGAAGAAAATAATACTGACTTAATTCCACAAAAATTACATAACTCTCATGTGAAATTGTATGCAGGTGGTAAATATTTACGTTGGGGATATGACCGTTTACCTTTTGATGGCGAACACGAATTACAAAAGTTAAAAACGGCAGAGCAACTTCACCAGGCGCGCCATCTTTTAAGCCTCGCAGAGGGGAGTGAAACGAGCAAAGACTATAGGCTAGTCAAGAAGTGCAAAAGTCCGACACGGTTAGAAAAGGCCTTTGAAACGCTAGTAGAATCAAAGCGTATGCAGTCAAAAAGCGAGTTTTTCGCAAGGGCTGATACATTGGATGCCAATCACGCAGAATGGCTTAAATTGCCTCTCAGGGATCAGAGATACACCGTTAAAAATGAAACTCACTCTATTGATTTGTTAAATGGCTTTAGAAGTCCTGCCGAAGTCGACTCAACAGTTAATGAGGAAACGGGTGAAATTACATTTAATGCCGGTGTGCGCGGTGCGGTTGCTCGAATTTATGAGCGAGAGTGGGCAAATAGCTATCGCATTCGTGTTATGGCGCAAGGCTCAGCAAGTGAACCGCCCCCTCAACAATCAGGCGATAGAGAAACAAGCCAATTGTCTCAAAAAGGCGCATCTAAAATCTTAGACTCAGGTGCTTACGTTGCTGCGGTTCGCGGTGGTTTTACTACGTTCTTAACATTGACCTTCGACAGTGAGGCGCGCCAGCGCATCGTTAACCAAGAAAATACGATAGGTAAAGAAGTTAGCCGCTTTTTTGATGCCATCAGTAAGACTTATTTGCGCGGTTGGCAGTGTGCCGGTGAAGTGCTCAAGCATAAAAACGGTTTCGATTGTATTGGTGCCAGCGAAAAAGTAGCCCCCGTTGGCGAAGCGCTTGATTATCTTTGGGTGGCTGAAATGCCAGAAAACAAAGATGGTGAGCCAAATCCGCATTGTCATGTATTACTACGCTGGGCTGTTGAGCCGCATTTATTCCATGACTGGGCCGCAAAAATTGAAAGCCTTTGGGGTTTAGGTTTTGCCAAGCTTGAACGTATCCGCAATGCCGATGCAGCCAGTGGTTATTTGCTTAAAGCGCTTGGCTACGTAGTAAAAGGCGAATCAAAAGAGCAAGGGCAATTCAAAGGTAATCGCTACAACATCAGCAAAGCCGCACGCGCCCCAGCATGGGAGTGTTTAGCCGAATTTGAAGCACAAAATATGTGCGCCATCATCAATGAAATACGTGAGAAATGGATCCGTAAAGATAAGCCTATTCGCTCGGCAATTAACTTTACCAAGAAAAAATTAGCAAAGTATAAAGAGGCTTACAACATACAAAAAACCAAGAAAGGTCGCACCCAAGCACAACGAAACCATACCTTAAGCAAGATGCAAAAACGCATTGCCGAATTTGAAGAATCCATCAAAGCCAATTACAAAAAATTAACTGAGCGTGGTGCGCGAGCTAACGAATACCAGGTGACCTTTAACAGTCCTGAATTACTTGCCAAGTTTATCGGTTGGGCAAACACAAATCGTTATTGGGGAGCTGAGGTGCTTGGTGGTTGTCTGCGCGATTACTCGTTTGAACGTCAAGCCGTCGGGGAGCTGGTAAAGCAAGCGCGTGATTACTGGAAAAGCTTTGGCGATAACCAAGAATACCAAGAAATGTTGTGGCCTCAGCGCCTTAACCAAGAATTTAATGATGAATTTGAGGGGATCTCTACAGATGAATTTTATAACGAGTATTACAACTGGCAGGAGTTGGCAGCATAGTTAAACCAAAGGATTTTGATGTCAGTACGAAGTTTTAGATAACGCCTTACTGATAATTTTGAAAAGAGTGAAGGCAGGCGTGGAAAGTAGCGTGATTAAGCCCTCTTCAATTTTGGAACTGTTTCCAAAAACTGATTTGAAAAATTCCAAAAATAAAAACAGCGCAAAGTGAAGCCCAGCACCAAACCGTTTCAAATTTGAGTCGGGTTCGATGGTTTAACGATAATTGGTTTCAGAAACGCCCACTGCCCATAATGGTTTGAGCGATAAAAGCAGGTTTCAGAAACTCCGGTAAAAAGTTTCAGAAACTACCGATAAAGCTTTGAAAAACTGGCAAAGTGCCAATTTCAGAAAGAACCACTGCCCATAGTGGTTTGAAGAATTTAAAGGGCAATAACGGAATCTCTGAAAGAAGGATTTTGAAAACATCGGTAAAGTTCTGAAAAAATAATGTGCCAGTTTCAGGAAACCACACTGCCCATAGTGGTTTGAGCGACAAAATAAAATTTCAGAAACTCCAGTATAATAAGTTTCTGAACCAACCGATAAAGTTCTGGTTTTTTGTTAAGTCACTAGCTGAATTAACCTAAAGAACAATTAAGCCTTTTGCTCTAAGAGATGGTCAATATAAGGCTTTAGCTCTAATTCACTAGCTACTACTCATCAATCACATTTCAATTAAGGCTAAAGCCTTAAACAAGCCTTTAGCCCCAAATACAAGCCAACCCACTCGGTTCTTGGCAGAAAACAAGCATTGCTATGGAAGTTATCAAAATTGATAAAAAGCTTGAACGCATGGGGAGCACTTAAGGTCAACGGGATTAGAGCAAGTACGAATCTTTGCCGCTAACTAACTGGCTATCTTTATTCGATATCAAAGACTTGTAATACCTTCCAAGGAAGCGTACCTTGCAAGAATAGTATAATAATCTGTTGTGTTTAAAGGGAAATTACTATGTGGATATTAGTACACAAAGATCAGGCGGTAATAGGGAATTCTATAATGAATAAGCGAGTTGTTGCCATCGCAAAAAAAGACGTGATTAAATCAAGAGATTGGACTTGTGATAAAACAACCCGATTTTTGCGTAAAGGTACCTATAGAGGGGTAAAGCTCGAGTGACTACCAAATTTAAACATAACAAGTTGCTTAAACGGATGTCTTGCAGTTGGCTGTCGTTCGTTCCTCACTAATTTTAACCAACTATTATACGCCGCTTAGCAAGGCGTTATATTCTCTCGGAGTTTACCGTACATGGATGCATCTGTATTTACATTAATTGGTGCTTTAGGTGGCGTATTAGTTACCCAAATAGCTAATTACTTTCTTGAAACTAAGAAAGGTGAAAATGCCAAAGTAGCAAAAAAGCTAGAATTAGACGAAACCCGAAAGCACGATCTATTCAAAGAAAGACGTTTGGCCTATACAAAGTATCTAGAAGAGTTCGATCGCTACGTTAATACACCTGACAAAGGTACTGAATCTGTAATTAGTTCTTATTACTCGGCTTTAATTTTGGCTTCAAAAGAAACATCTGTGATTTTAATCGCATCATTAAACTTTGTATTAGACAATGAATTAGAGCCAATAATGGATTGTAAAAAAGAACTATACAATGCTATGCAAAGAGATTTGGAAATATAACAAGGCGCTTAAGCAAGGAGTCTAATGAAGAACGACTATTATTGGTGGGATTTTGAAGAATCAACATTTAAAGGAGTCCTTTACGACTCTATAAATATGTATTTTCTTCATGACCACCCGTATAAGGATTGGAATGAATTTGCTGAAGCAGATCCTCATATGGCATACGCACACCTCACTTATGTTAGGTTTAACGCACTAGAGCAACAGTTTGTTGATTTAAGAGTCATTCCCCAAATGCTTGGAGTGGAAACTATCCCTGTAAAATCCACTGTGCAAGATATAAACAGATATGATTGGCTAAAATCAATTGTTGATTTGTCTCTGTTTAGGTTTTCAAGCCTAAGGGATATTGCGTTTCATTTTGTAAATGAAGTTTTGGAACTTGAACTTCCTGATCACAAGTTAAATATAAAGCAACTGAGCAAAGTTTTAAGAAAAGATCATTCAGAGGTTCTTGAACACTTAAAAGTATTAGATAAAACAGGAGTTCCACTCCGGCAAGACCGTAATGAACGTGCGCATAAAGGTTTTTGTAATCTTTACACTGATGATGATCAAATGTTTAAAAACATGGCGTGGGCAGAATCAGATGGCTCACAAATAAGCGGTTATGATTTGATTGCAACCTATGAAAATTCTAGAGAAAAAATATATAGTATTGTGGTCACAGAGGTGCAGAAAGCTCTTAACGCTAGCGTTGCTTTAGTTGATGAACTCTATAGCAATTATCGTGACAAGCATGATGCTTTGTCGTTAAATTCTAGGAGTGGTGTTTCGCGTCATTTTCATAACTACCATAGAGAAGGTAGCTAATAAGCCCGTTAAGGCAGATTTTCAACGTAGTCACACTGGTTTCAAAAACAAAAGGCGCTACAAGTAGTGCTAGCGCAGCTCACAGCTTACGGGAGCATTAGTGTCGATACCAGAGGATGTTGGAATCTTCAAGAACGGAGCTCAGGCATAGAATTCGTGGAGAGATGCCAATCCTAAATAAGACCTTATATCGCAAATTGTTTGCGGTATTAGGCTTCTAAAAGTTAATTCATAGTTTGGAGATTTAATTACATTATGGAAAATGACGAACAAAGTCGAGTGCTTAAGTTTTCACATTGGCTAGCTCGCACCCGCTTCGCCCAATTTGCCTTTTCATCTGAATTTCGAATTAGAATGTCAATTTTAACTTTTATTCTTTTCACTCATTTGTTTTATTGGGCTACAGCGTGGTATTCACCTTGGCCGTATATAATATTTATGCTTTTTGGCTTCTGGTTTTCACAAGGTGTTTATAAGCCTTGGGCTTTAATAATTAAGCAATCCTCTCAGCCCATTTATGATTCAGCGATGTTAAAAATTAGTGTTCCTTTTATTATCCTTAACTACATTGCTTTATTTGCCTGTCTTTACATGTTTGGAAATATTGTTGATGGTAGCGGAAATGAAATTCAAGGTACTTGGAAGCACTTTTACTTTAGTGCAGTAACTCTCACAACTTTGGGATACGGTAACATTGTTCCCAATGATACTGTTTCAGAAGTTATTGCAACCGTTCAATCAATTATCGGTTTTATGGGGTTTGCAGTTTTTGCGGGTATTGTTGCTTCAATAGCTTTAAAAAGAGTCGAACTGCAAGATAAAAACTAACAAGTCACTCAAAGGACAAATAACAGTTGGTTTTTCTTCTTTGTCACGTTTTTTGTTAACGGTTCGTAACAGTTTTTATAAAATGATGTGTCAAATTCCCTATCATTCAGACTTGGCATTTGGACAAACTCTAATCAGAGACCTAACGAGTTAAGCTAAAGCCCTAATTAGGCCTTTAGCCCTAACAGCAAACTTGTTATTGATTATTTAGACCTAGCGACTGTAGTTTGTGTGGCAATGTTTGTAAGGTATCATACGCGGCTAGCCTAGCTGGAGACCACATTGGCTATGGTCGTGAAATCGTTGAAGATGAGCTTTGTGTAATAAAGACTAATGCTAATAAGGATTCACAGTTCAAATCAAAAAAACTAGGCTTAAAGTTTACGGGGCTTTTACTATTGTGGCTCTTAGAAAAGTATGACAATCAGCGTGCATTGCAATTATTTAAAGTAATTTATCTCTATATATTGACAACTCTTCAAGCACATTTTCAAACTTTTTATCAATTTCGACTCTGAAGTTTTTTAAAGACGCTTCAGAGTAATCTGCACTGATATAAAATGCATTAACAAACTTATCATATTCTTTGATTTTTTCGTGTGCTTTTTTTCCTCCAAAAAATAGTACCTTAGCAGCAGCCAAGTTAACTTCAGCGTTACAATTTTCAAATAGTTCGTCGCTATATTTTTGACGCTTGTTGATTTGCTCCACCATTAATTCAGGATGCTCACCGTCTGCCTCTTTAATCAATCTAATATGATCAAAACAGAGCAAATACTGAAAAAGAGTTGAATGATATAGATTAAAGTGTTCAACGCACTCTTTTAACATTTCGATGGAGTTTTCAAATCGTTTAGCTTTTGAAGTAAGAGTAGAGGCTCTAAATGCTAAAAAACTCGCAAATATCGAAGTGAAAACTCCAAATAATCCACCAAGCCCTATTTTTATTGCTGAATCCCATAATTTAAATTCTTCAGGTGACATTTTATTCGTCCTTATATGCTTGTAGCTACAAGAGTCCTGATATAAAACATAGACTAATTGAAGCCATTTTGCAGGGTTTTGTTGTTGTAGGCCCATCTAGCCAGTATAAGGAATACCCCTCAAATCTCAGGACTTTCCCTATTACACCTTTTTGTTAAGCCGTTTATAGACCAAAATTATCGGAATCTAATACTATAAACCACAACAAACATCCTAGTTACCGTATCAACTGACATTGTTACTGACACTGTAAATAGAGTTAACTTAAATCGCTGTTCTATGTGATTGTTATTAAAAGGAAGAGTGAAATTGTGTGAGCTACTGGGCATGAGTGCCAATGTACCAACAGATATTGTATTTAGTTTTACTGGGTTGGTAGAGCGGGGCGGGGTAACTGGACCGCATAAAGACGGTTGGGGTATTACCTTTTATGATGGTAAAGGCTGTCGCTCATTTAAAGATCCTTTGCCAAGCTGTGAGTCCGAAGTGGCTAAGCTCATTAAAAACTATCCAATTAAAAGTAAAGCGGTGATTAGTCATATTCGTCAGGCCAATAGTGGCGGCGTGTGTTTGGAAAATACCCACCCGTTTACGCGTGAATTATGGGGCCAAAATTGGTGTTATGCTCACAATGGTCAGTTAAGTGACTATAAAGAGGTATTACAGCCAACACGTTTTCAACCGATTGGCCAAACTGATAGTGAATTGGCATTTTGTTGGATGCTCGATAAGATTTCGCAGCGTTTTGATGCGATGCCAAAAGATACCCAGTTGTTATTCGATTTTGTCAGAAGCCTTGGTGATGAGTTAAAAGCGCTTGGCGTGTTTAATTTATTGCTCTCAAACGGCGATTATATCATTGCCTATTGCTCTAATAACCTTAGCTGGATCACCCGCCGTGCGCCATTTGGTAAAGCGACCTTAATTGATACCGACGTGGTCATTGATTTTCACGAAGAAACCACCCCTAATGATATAGTAACGGTTATTGCCACCAGACCACTGACTAATAACGAGTCGTGGCACATTATGGCTCCGGGCCAATGTGTGATGTTTAAACTGGGTGAGAAAGTGCACGAGTTTGTGCCCCAGGTTAGTGAAAAAGCAAGTTAGAACAATAGAGAGTACCAAACTTTGGTACTCTCTATTAAATGTGAACT
This sequence comes from uncultured Gammaproteobacteria bacterium, assembly GCA_937139475.1. Taxonomy (GTDB): domain Bacteria; phylum Pseudomonadota; class Gammaproteobacteria; order Enterobacterales; family Psychrobiaceae; genus Psychrobium. The sequence continues at coordinate 66,496 of CAKZQF010000222.1, forward strand.
AGAATTTCAACGAGCTCAATTGTAGATCGGCTTGTTCGGCGCCGTCCTTATATTGTGTCATTTTAACGACAACATAATTTAGGCTTGGTGCTGCCCAGATGATGGTTTTACGTGATGAGCCATTACTACGAAGTCGCTCAATTTTAAGGGCTTCGATACGGCCATAGGGCGTATTAACCGTTTCGAGTCCTTTGCGCTCAAAGAGATATTGCGTTTCACGGCCCTTACGAATGAGGTGGTAGCTAAGTGGCTCTTTGTTGCTGATCAGATCCTGGCGCAAAGCTAATTGATAGAGCAGTGGATCATAGGTGTACAAGATGGGTTTGATTTGCTTGGTATTACTTTTGTAAGTTGACTCGATGAGGTCGGCGCCAAAGCTAATGGTTTCTTCACGATCTCGGCCAGTACCTGTGCGGACAAATCGATAGTCTTTCGCACTGAGTAACCCGTCTTTAAGATTAAAATTACTCACTTCATTGCGACTATCAGATAGAAATAGCCAGCTGATCTTACTCATTGATTTGATTTGGTAACCATCATCGTTTTTGGTTAGCTGACGAAAACCTTCCCCTAAGTCGCTACCTTTTCTAAATAGCTTGTAGGTGGCTTGATATGGTTTAAGCGCATCCGCTTTAGATTGCACTTCCTGTGCTTGGGCACCGTAGTGGCTCAGTGCTAAAATTGTGCTGGTGATAATGAGTGTAATTGTTTTTATCATGTAATTATCTATCCGCGATGTTATGTAAAGTAATGTGTAGGGTTAACCTAAAAAAGTCGTTACAATACACGTTAATTATAAAGATATAATGGTTTTATCTAAGCGATGCAACAGTGGCAACCTAGTTTTTACAACATTTCTAATATTTTTACTGATATTAAACAATTATTAAACAATTCCCATTGGCAGACATGGCCAACGTGCGAACAATTAAATCAATTGATACCAGATGATGTTACAAACGTACAGGGGCAAATATTAACCCTGATTGAACAAACTCCACAGTTACTAAGTGACGGTTTGTATTATGAACAACGCATTTATCAGCAAGGATTAGTGCCAACGCGTGATGCTAATTGGCATGATTTCTTCAATGCGCTGATCTATTTGTTATTTCCAAAAACAAAGTCTGAAATCAACCGCTTACATTGTGAGCATATCGATCTTTATGGGCAACAAAAGCGCTCTAAGTGTCGTGATGCACTAACCTTACTAGATGAATGTGGCGTACTTATTCCTTATTGTGACCCGTCTTTGGCCGAAAAGTTGCAAAACCATCAATGGAAAGATGTATTTGTTCAATCACGTGATGCGTGGGGAGAGAGGATTGATGCCGTGGTTATTGGTCATGCAAATTACGAAAAAGCACTCACACCCTATATTGGATTTACCGGTAAAGCGCTGTATTTACAAGTTGCGCCAGACTACTTTAGGTTAAATTTACTAGAAAAATATCAATATCTTGATACAATCCTTGCGGATAATCTAAGCCACCTTATGCAAGATAACAGTCATCTTTATCCATTACCTATGCTTGGGGTTCCTGGCTGGTGGCCAGAAAACGGCCATGAAGAATTTTATGACAACCAAGACTATTTTAGAGCCAAACGTAAAAAGCAATAAGAGAAACAAAGAGTAAATTAATGAGCAGTCTAGATCGGTATATATTTAAGCAACCTTTTGAATGGAGCCTACTCCACCCTAAAAATTGGGGCGCCTGGCTCGTGGTGATGCTTGTTGCCGTTTGTGCCTATGTACCGCCAGTTTGGCGCGATTGGTTGGCCTGTCGTTTGGCGGCATTGGCCCATAAAATAGCGAAAAAACCTGTGCGTATCATTAATACAAATCTCAAGCTGTGCTTTAAGGAACTTGATCAAGAGCAACGGGATAAACTCATTCGCGAGAACCTAGAGATTGCGATGATTTGTCTGCTAGGGCAAGGGGAGTTGGTTTTTCGCTCAAAAGAGTACATTCAAAGTCGTGCGGATATTCACCATTGGGAACATTTAGAAAATATTGAAAAAGAGGGTAAAACGGCTATTTTTATCGCGCCGCACTTTTGGGGACTTGAGTTCTCAGGCATGTCGATTTTAACCCGTGATGTACCGATTGCTACCATGGCCAACAAACACAAAGGCGCTGTGTATAATTGGATGTCGATTAAGCAGCGAACACGCTTTTGTGATCATGTTTATATGCGCGAAGGCGGCATGCGGGTGATGATTAAGGGCGCTAAGCAAGGCAAGCACCTATTCTATTTACCGGATGAAGATCACGGTCCTGAAAAGTCAGAGCTAGCAGACTTCTTTGATACACAAAAAGCTGCACTACCAGTATTAAGCCGCATTGCAACCGCAACTAATGGGGTTATTGTGCCGTTGTACGTGGCGTATAATCGACAAACACATCGCTTTGATTTAACCCTTGAGCAGCCACTTGATTGTACTAAAGGCTGCTCGAAGGGGGATGAAGCATTATTTTTAAATAAGCTTGTCGAAGACATGATTGCCAAAGATATCAGTCAATATATGTGGATACTGCGTATTTTTAAGACGCGCCCAGCGGGCGAAAAGTCACCTTATTAAAACCTTAAGCTACACTCGTTCTGAGGTAGCTTAAGCTTATCAATTTTAATTTTGTAATGGAAAACCAAACATGAAACCAGCGTTATCACTTATCACGCTTGCAATGCTTGCTAGCCCAGCATTCGCTAATAACGAATTATCTACGCAAGCTATCGAAGTAATTGAGGTTACTTCAAACTTTAAGCAAGAAAACCTAATGAAAGCCCAAGGTAGTATCTCAGTTATCGATAGTGATGAAATTATTACCCGTAACGCACTACATAGTGAAAGCCTGTTAGGTGCTATGGCTAATGTTAACTTCTCTAGCGGCGCTAGCCGAGGTAATTTCGTGCAAATTCGTGGTATTGGTCAACGTAGTGAATTTGTTGATCCGACCAACCCGTCTGTGGGACTAATTATTGATGGCATTAATTACTCTGGTCTTGGCGGTGCTGGCTTGTTATTCGATGTAAACCAAGTTGCACTTTACCGTGGCCCACAGGGCACAGTCTTTGGTAATGATGCGATCGCTGGTGTATTAAAGCTAGATTCTGCGCCTGCTGGTGAGAATCAAGATAGTCGTTTATTAATCAGTGCCGGGACATTTAACAGTGCCAGTGCAGGATTTGCTGCAGGGGCAAACTTAAGTGATGATGTGGCCCTGCGCTTATCGGCAGTAAAGCAAGTAAGTGATGGTTACATTAACAACCTGTTTTTGGACGCGAAAGATACCAATAATATCGATGAGAGCAACGTTAAGCTTAAAGTAACGGCACAGGCCACTGAGCATTTAAGCATTGATGCGGTAATGCATTATATCGATAACGATAATGGTTATGATGCTTTTAGCCTTGATTTAAACCGTGATACTTATTCTGACCAACCTGGCCGTGACGCACAGCGTACGAAAGCTTTTGGTATTACCTCGATTTATGATGGTTTTGATAGTGTCAATATTGAATTGATCGCATCGTCGCTAAGCAGTGATTTAGTCTATAGCTATGATGAAGATTGGGCTTATGGGCAATATAGCTGGTTAAGTGATGATCCTACTTACCAACCGGATCCTTGCGACACTGTGCTAGGCCCTTGTTTAGCTGAAGCTGATGGTTATAGCGCAACGGATGAGTACCTTCGCAGGCGCGAACAAAACAGTGTTGATTTACGTTTATTATCAAAAGAAAACAATGAGTTTTCATGGGTGGCAGGTATTTATGTTAATCAACGTGATAGTGACTTAACGCGTAAGTATACGTGGCAGAGTCAGGACTTTGTTAGCGCCAATGAACATAAAGACAGTGCTATCTATGGCCAATTTGGCTATCAGCTTTCGGCAAAGTCTGAGCTAACAGTCGGTGCGCGTATTGGCCAATATGATATTGATTACAGCGATAACGCAATGATTAGCGAAGTTGCTGATGACACGCTTTATGGCTTTAATATCTCACTTAAAAACCAAGCTAATGACCAAGCTATGACTTACATCACGCTTGCACGTAGTGACCGGGCGGGCGGCATTAATGGCGCGGCATTGGCGGAAGCTGGCGATATTGTCGATGCTGACCTTAAAGCATTATTGCTTAGCAACAGTTCGTTTGAGCCAGAGTCATTATATTCAACTGAATTTGGTGTTAAGGGGCATAGCCTAGATAATCGTTTAAACCTAAAATTAGCCGCGTTTTATCATTACCGTGACAACACGCAGCTTAAAAGTGGTATTACTTACTTAAATGATGGTGGCGGCACTAAGTTTGTTGATTACACTGACAACGCTGGTTCAAGCCGTGGCTATGGATTGGAGATTGAAACCACTTATCTAATGAATGACAACATTGAGCTTTACTACAATGTCGGTTATTTAAAAACCAAGATAAAAGATTATGTATCGCCAATCAAAGCAAGTGCTGGTCTTGATATGCATAATCGTCAGATGGCACATGCACCAAAATATACCTTCAATGTAGGCGCGACGTACCACGCTGATAATGGTTTTTACACTAGCGTTGAGCTAATGGGTAAAGATTCGTTCTACTATTCTGATAGCCACAATGAGCAATCTCATTCTTATGCATTGACCAATTTAAGTGCGGGTTATCAAGCGGCCAATTGGCGTGTTAATCTAAGTGCTAATAATGTATTTGATAAGCAATATGGTGTACGTGGTTTCTTGTTTGGCAATGATCCTCGTGATTTCTATGCCTCACACAACTATGAGCAGTTTGGCGCGCCACGTACTGTTGATTTAAGTCTTGAGGTGAAATGGTAATGAAACTCTCCGTTGAAATTAGTAACTATCCATTAAATGAGCAATACATACCGCCAATTAAGAATTTCATTGAGCGCTTGGTTGCTAATCCAAAGTTGCGTACCAGTTGTAACACCATGAGCACGCAAGTCTTTGGTGATTATGATGACGTGATGGCAGTTTTAAATCAGGAAATGAAAGATTCATTTGAGCGCTATGGCAAAATGATTTTTGTCTGTAAGTTCATTAACGCTGATTTAGACCCTGCAAACGCGGAATAATAATGGTTGCGAATTTTTTTAACGAAGTGTTGAATCAATTGCTGGCAAGTTCCCTGTGGGAGCTTGCTGCTGTTGCTTTAGCTATCGCTTATCTTGTGCTGGCAATGTCACAAAATCGCTGGTGTTGGCCTGCTGCTTTTTTTAGCACCATGATTTACGTGGTGTTGTTTTGGCAAAGTGCGCTGTTGATGGAGTCATTACTTAACGCCTATTACTTAGGTATGGCGGTTTATGGCTGGTATACATGGCAGCAGCGCCCCAATGTTCCGCAAAATGATGGCCTGCACCCTAATGCGAAAAAAGAGCTGAGTATTAGCTCATGGGCGTTAGCAACCCACATTAAAGTTATAGGCGTATTAACCTTAGTGTCTATTGCGGTAGGTTACTTTATGGCTAACTTCACTCACGCTGATTTCGCCTACCTGGATGCAACCACCACGGTTTTTGCGTTGTTTGCAACATGGATGGTGACTCAAAAAGTGTTAGAGAATTGGCTTTATTGGATAGTCATTGATGGCGCATCAATCTATTTATATTTAAACAAGTCTTTTCACCTGACCGCAGGGCTGTTTATGCTGTACTGCGTGATGTGTGTTTATGGTTACGTTAAATGGCGCAATGAATATAGACTTAAGCCTGCGATAGCCTAATGCTGCTAACCAAAGAAGTTGTTGCTAGCTTTGACTATTTTGACAACAAGGTAATCCTTGGCGTAACGCCTATTAAAGTGGGTCTGTGCAATCAAAATTATCAAATTGATTATCACGGTGGCACTGTGTTGTTTCGTGTATTTGGTGACGTTGCTAAAGCCGAACACCGAGGGTTTGAATTTCAGGTGCAGCAAGTTGTTAGCCACTTGGCCATTGCACCAGTGCCACTGGTTCATTACCTGGTTGCTGACACGCCATTACAATTTAAACAATGGTGCGAAGCCCAAAGTAAACCCAATAATGGTGTGATGATAACCGAGTTTTTTGCTGGCAAGCGCTGGAGCGATATCACGCCATTATCTTCTTCAGCAATTTGCAAACTTGCTCAGCAAATGCACTGCCTGCATAACACAGCGCTTAGCTCCCCGCTTGATGAGCATCGTGATGGACTTGAATTGTTAGCGCATTATTGGAATGCGTTTCATGATAAAAGTCTATCGTCGATTGAGCGTTTTGAGCGTATAGTCACCAGTCTTAGCGATTTTAGTTTGGATAGTGATAGTTTGATACATCGTGACTTAAATCCAACCAATATATTGGCGAATGCAGACAGACAGGTAATTATCGACTGGGAGTTTTGCCGCAATGGTGATCGTTATGTCGATATCGCCACAATCATTGTCGAACTTGAATTGAACGCTCGACAAACGACGTTATTGCTAGATAGCTATAATCTGTCTGCTATCAATAAGGTAGGCAATGATGACAAGTTACACCAATGCCAAATTTATTATTTAGCCCTATGCTGGCTTTGGCAACCAATGACCCTTAATCAGCAAGATAGCGCCAATTATCACGCTAAATACCGTGAGCAATTAGATCACTTATTGGTGGCTGAAACCTGAATATCACTCACTAACGTATTATATGTTTTTGATACGGCAGCAAGTAGCTTATCGCGGTGGTGATAGGACGATGTTGGGCTTGCGATATCACAAAAGTGATAAGGACCAACAACTTTCTCTTTCGGGCTGTGCACCAATATCGCATCTGGCACAGCAAGCTCCGTTGCATGTTTGGTCCATTCAAGCAGCTCGTTTTTAGAGGCACTACCAGCGGGGCTGTTTTCTTTGATGAGGTTAGCGATAAAGATTTTCTTGGCATTACTTTTTGCAATCGCGCTTTGCAGCTCTGGTAATAAAAGCGGGGGCATTAAACTGGTCAAAAAGCTACCGGGGCCAATGAGGATTAGCTCGGCTTTCTCAATTGCTGCAATAGCCTCTGGCGTTGCATGAACGCACGGTTCAAGGCTTAAGGTCTTTGGCATACGGGTCATTTTATCGACCCTCATTTCCCCGAAAATGCGTTCACCATTATGGTCATGAGCAACCAGATGTGTCGGGTGTTCTGACATTGGGACGATGTGGCTTTTTACGTGCAGCATTTCTCTGATCAAGTTGATTGCATCAAGCGGACGGACACTCATTTTGTCGAGCGCTAACAACATTAGATTACCCAAGTTGTGTTGCGCCAAGTCGCTATCACCGCCAAAGCGAAATTCGAACATTAAGCTGGCAATGGTCGGTTGGGTGATTAGCTGATGAATACAATTGCGCAAATCCCCCCAGGCGATACAATTCTCAGTTTCCCTGAGTCGACCTGTTGAGCCGCCATTGTCCGTGGTTGTTACGATACCAGTAAGGCGGTCTTCGAGGTGGTTTAGTGCAGAAAGAACCCGGCCTAATCCGTGACCGCCTCCTATTGCCACAACATGTTGTAATGCGTCAAATGGACTTGGTGCCGCAATAGCGTCGCCAGCAATGACAGTTGTGTTGTTGGTCAGAGCCATTTAAATGTTACATCCCTTTGCATAATAAATTAGCATTGAATCAGAAGATAATATAATGCGCTTAGGCTGAGTGTAGAAGTATTATGCCTTTCAATCAACGATTGTCGTCAATAAAGTGTTCAATTGAGCAATATCACACCAAGTTTATTGAAGTGGTTTCGTTACTTAGTAGCTACTGGATATATCGATATCTGAGGTGGGACGTGAGCAACAAGGTAGCATCTCACCTTCACGAATGTAGGCAAGTGGCTGTGTCGTATAGATGACTGAACCATCATTTAATTTACAGCGGCAGGCACCGCAAGTTCCGTCACGGCAATGGTAATTAACTTTTATTCCTTGCGCCTCTAAATACTCGAGCGTCGTGCGGTTATCACTCGCCGGGTATTTTTCATCGCACAGGACATTGTTATAAGTAATTGTTTTCATAGTCTCATATAGGCGGCGAACGTTACGTTGCCGCCAATCACCAAATTACAGGTCGAAGTCACCGAACTCGTCATTCTCAAGTTCGCTATCGATTTGGCCGACAAGGTATGATGAAATCTCACTCTCTTGTGGTGCTACTTGTACATTATCACTGACGAGGTAAGAGTTAATCCAAGGTAGTGGGTTAGACACGGTGGCAAATGGTGGCTTGTGTCCGATGGCGATTAAACGTTGATTGGAAATATATTCAACATATTGTTTAAGGATCTCGGCGTTCAAGCCAATCATTGAGCCATCTTTAAATAAGTAGTCAGCCCACTCTTTTTCTTGCTCAACAACATCAAGGAAAACCTGAAGCCCCTCATCTTTGAGTTGCTCACTAATTTCTTTCATCTCTGGATCATCTTTGCCTTCAGCCCAAAGGTTAAGGATATGCTGAGTCCCAGTAAGGTGAACTGCTTCATCGCGAGCGATAAGTTTGATTATTTTTGAGTTACCTTCAAGCAATTCACGCTCGGCAAAGGCAAATGAACAGGCGAAACTAACATAAAAACGTATTGCTTCAAGAGCATTTACCGAACAAACACATAAGAACAAACGCTCTTTAAGTTTACGCTGACTCACTTCAATGGTGCGTCCTTCAACTTCATAAGTACCTTCCCCCTGTGCTTGTAGTAGCTGGGTAGTAACGATGACGTCATCAAAGTATTTAGCAATGTCACTAGCGCGCTTTAGGATGTTTTCGTTGATAAGAATATCATCAAATACTTCACTTGGATCGGTAAACAGGTTACGCAAGATATGTGTATATGAACGCGAGTGGATGGTTTCAAAGAATCCCCAAGTCTCTACCCAAGTCTCTACCTCGGGTAACGATACGATAGGTAACAGTGTTACGTTAACACTACGCGCGGCAATAGAATCGAGTAGCGTTTGGTATTTTAGGTTACTAATGAAAATATGGCGTTCGCTTTCAGTTAGCTTTTGCCAATCCATACGGTCTTTTGAGATATCAACTTCTTCAGGTCGCCAGAAAAATGAGATTTGCTTTTCAATTAGCTTTTCGAAAATTGGCAGCTTTTGCTGGTCAAAGCGAGATACGTTTACCGCATTGCCCAAAAACATTGGTTCATGCAAAGGGTTATTTTTATGTTGATTGAACGTTGAATAAGTCATTTTTCATCCCAAAAAAATTCTGTTGTTCTTATCTACTATTTCCAACGCCGGAAACGGTAGTGAATGTCACAAGTATAACATCTATTGTAGTGTTGTTGAATTGATTAAAACACAACATGTAGTATTTAGTGCGTTGTTTGACCACTTTGGCTAGTGAATTCAAATCGACAAATAAGTTACCATTGCGCTTGTTGTTTTGACAGTAATTTCTAATGTTTTTATTTGTGAAATTTGTTGTTTTGCTCTTGATTTTTTCACAAGTATTGATGCTACTAAGGTGCTAGGTCTATTTGCACTAACATAGTTTAATCTAAAGGGAAGTTGATTAAGTATTTTGAAAGGAATAACAATGTTACACAATAAAACAGCGTTAATTACCGGCTCCACCAGTGGTATCGGCTTAGCTGCTGCCCATGTCCTTGCAGAGAATAACTGTAATCTGGTATTGCATGGCCTAATGAGCGAGGAAGAAGGACAGGCATTGGCTGCTCAGTTTTCAAGTACCTATGGTATTAATGTTTTTTTTAGCAACGCAGACTTGCGTGAACCACAGGCCATTGCTCACTTTATGGAACAAGCCATCAATGAGCTTGGATCCATTGACATCCTAGTGAATAATGCAGGTATTCAGCACACCGAATGCGCAGCTGATTTTCCGTTAAATAAGTGGAATGACATAATCGCGATTAACTTAAGTGCGTCCTTTCACACCATTCAACAAGCACTGCCGAGCATGGAAAAAAATGGCTGGGGCCGAATTATCAATATTGCGTCGGTGCATGGCTTAGTCGGTTCTAAAAACAAATCAGCGTATTGTGCCGCCAAGCACGGCATCGTTGGGCTGACTAAAGTCATCGCACTGGAGTGCGCTGAAATGGGGATCACCGCCAATGCCATTTGCCCAGGTTGGGTAGATACACCGCTGATCAACAATCAAATTGAGCAAGTTGCCCATGAGCAAGCAACAACATTTGAAGATGCTAAATATAAATTGGTAACGGCGAAACAACCATTGCCGGAAATGGCAGACCCGAGGCAGATTGGGGAGTTCATTCTATTTTTATGCAGTGATGGTGCGCGTAGTATTACTGGTGCTGCATTGCCAATGGATGGCGCTTGGACAGCGCAATAGCGACTAATATTTAAAGGGGAAGTGATGAGTGATAATTCCGGCGAAGATATCCGCCGCAAAGTAATGAGTGATGCTTTTGTTGACCGCGCGCTGGCAAACACTGATGAGTTAACAGCGCCGCTGCAAGATTACATCAATGATCATTGCTGGGGCGCCACATGGACCCGTGATGGGATTGACCTAAAGACAAGAAGTCTAGTCACCATTGCAATGTTGGCAGCGCTTAAGGCGCCGACTGAGCTAAAAGGTCATATCCGCGGTGCGTTAAATAATGGCGCTACGGTTGAAGAAGTTCGTGAAGTTTTACTCCATAGCGCTGTTTATTGCGGCGCGCCAGCGGCGCAGGAAGCATTTCGGGCGTTTAAAGAGGTTGTGCAATCGTTGCAGGCAGACGAGTCGTGCGCCACAAATGGCTCCGCCATATAGCAAACGCGACACCTTGGATAAGATTAATTTGGGCTAGTTGAATTTGCGTAATGCGATTAAACCAAGCCCATTACTTCTTTCATCATCAGGTGACGTGTTTGGTTAGTGATGTTACTTGTTTTTCGCGACAAATGTTTTGTTAACAATGCGCCATTTATCGTTGCGTTTGTACATTACCAAATAGTCAATGTAGTGTGTTTTAGGTGTTTCAAAATTAAGCTTTACCATCGCCATCTTGTTATCGACTATATCAACTGAAATCACATCAGCATGCCAAGTGTCGTTAGTTCCCTTAAAAAAGCTAGCAAATTTCTTTAAAGGGATAGTTCTAATAACCTCCTTGCCTGTTTCCTTGTCAACTTTGATCATTTTGACATCGCCAAACTCACTGTCAAAAGCGCTTAACATCAGTTTCTGGTCGCCGCTTGCGCCGCCGTTAAAATAGTCATAAGCGGTCTTTACAACGGCTTGGTATTCGTTGCTGGTTACGGACTTTGCATGTGCAGATGTAGATAGTGCTGATAGTGATAGTACAAGTAATAATATTTTTGTTAGTTTATCCATTTTCTCAAATTTCCTACGTAAATTCAGTGGCAAAGAGTATATGTTTGCTGACTACTTATACCTGAGCCGGGCAAAAGTAGACAGTCGAAAGTGTAAACAAATATGAATGCTAAAAAGGGGGGGCGGTTGTGCGTAAATCGTTAAAGAGCGCCGCAACGCTCTTTGATTTAGCGGGAGAGTTATCGGACAAACTCTTCAATCAGTTGGTAGGTTTTTTCGCATTCGTTCGCAACCAACGTTTGAAGCAGCATGTAAGCATGAATCATGTCATCAAATTGATGGTGGGTGAACGTTGCGCCAGCATCATCAAGCGCATTTACGTATGCGTTGCCTTCATCCCTAAGCGGGTCGCAACCTGCGGTTATGATTAAGGTCGCTGGCATTGTTGCCGTAAACGGACCCTGTAGCGGTGAGGCCTTTTGAATCAGTGCTTGATTATCGGCGTTTGGGCCAAAATAGTGTTTGAAATAGAAAGCTATTTTAGTGCTTTCCAAAAGGTAGCCCGTACCATTCTCTTGTATTGAATCGGTACTCATGGAGTAATCAACACTGGGGTAAATTAAAATTTGCTTGGCAATCTCAACTTGTGGTTGTTGTAGGTTTTTCATTACCAAGCTACTGCACAAGGCTCCGCCTGCGCTGTCGCCAGCCAGGATTAGCTCATCTGTGTAATTGAGCCCGCTTAGCACCTGTTTATAATTTAGCAGCGCAAATTGGCAGTCATCCAAGCCACAAGGGTAGGGGTACTCTGGTGTCAGACGATAATCAATGGTGATAACAATTGATTGGGTTCGGTGTGCCAGTTGACGGCTCACCGGATCATAGAGTTCGATACTACCACACATGTGTCCGCCGCCATGAAAGTGAAGCAATACAGGTAAAGCCTTATCTGGCGCAGGGTGATAAATCCGCACTTTGATGGCGCGATCGCCAGCATCAAGAACGCTATCTTTAATCAGGCTAATTTGTGGGCCCTGCGGCAAAAAGGCTGCCAGCTTTTCTAAGTTTGCTCGCGTCATCTGCGGCGTTATGATAATCCCTTGATCTTTTAATTCCTGTGCGCCAATCGCTACCTGCGCTAGAAAGGGTTCTAATTTTGGTGAAACAATACCTCGCATAATTACTCCTTGGTAGACTTTGCAGTCTCAGGTAAAAAGAAACTTCCAATAAAAAAGGTGCTGCTCACTAAGGCAATCATAATAAGGGATTGAGTAAAGTCCCCCTGATTGATATCGACCAGCTTACCAAACCCCCACAAAATAGCGGTGGAAATAAGGTAACTAATACAATAAAACAGGCTGAATATGACTGTGATTCGCTGCGGTGTCATATTCGGTAGTTCATGCGGTATTGACACTAGCGCGGTGATCGGAAAGAAAATGAAAAAGCCCAGGATAACAGCGCTTAGGGTAACTAACCAAGGTAAGGTACTAAACGATAAACCAATAATAGTAAGTACGATCACTAATCCGGAGAAGCGAATAACCGGTATACGTTTGGTTACTTTTTTACTGTAAAGAATCCCGGCGAGTGTGCCGATTATACCAAAACCAATAACCCATTTGCTTTCGCTAATGCCAGCCTTTGGGTAAAAGGTAAATAAACAAATATAAAAAGTTAATAAGCCAGAATAAGTTAAGCCATAAACCCAATTAAACTTATCTTTGAGACCATCAACGTAGCTGTAACTTATGGATTCTTTCTCATCAGCAGCTGTCGACTTATCTGCTGGTTCAAATTTGACCAGCAACCAAGCGGTTGCTATCAATATGCTGACCACGGAAAAGCCGATTAATGACGCTTTCCAGCCGCCAGAAATGGCGTTAATGTCTGCCATAAACCAAAGAATAATCGCCGTGCCGACATTAAATGATACGGCATTTAGGCCATTGATCACCGGGCGTTCATCAACGGCAAACCATTGCATAACAATCGGGTTGAAATACACAATCATAAATGCGCCACCAAGTCCCATTAAAAAGCGACTAACAAGCAGCAGTTCATAATTTGGGGATATAGGCGTTAGCACGCCAATAATAATTAGCAAGCTGGAGAGAAAAAAAGCGTATTTGATACCAAATTTAATGGCGATCCACGCGGCGCCAAATGTGCCGACAATTTTTGCGAAGGTCACCGCGCCACTGATTAGGCTTGCAGAGGCCAGACTATCGATATTCATCGATAGCATGATTTGCTCCATGCTGGCGGCGCCTCCAACCCAGGCCATCGCAAATAACATGTAACTGAAGAAGACCAACGTTTCGACTACGTATTTATTATTAATTTTCATTGATGATAATTCACTATAGATTAAGCCGTAAACAAGGTTACCGTATGGGGCAGTGCAAAGAACTACTACCTTAGTGCACTACTTTAGTCGAAAGCTCATGTTAAGCTAAGACGATGATATCATTGGCTACTTCTTTAGCTTTCAACGTAATTTACGCTATTTACAGCAGAGGACTCTTCATTGCTAGCTTGGCTTTCTTTAGACACGTGGCTCATTAGTGGGCTGTCCATTGCCTATTTAATCTTATTGTTTATCATCGCTTATTGGGGCCAGAACCAATCGCCAAAACATTGGACTTCTAGACCGGTAGTGTACAGCTTATCACTGGGCGTGAGTTGTACTTCGTGGGCTTTTTACGGCACCGTGGGACAGGCAGCCTCAACAGGGGCTTGGATAGCGCCTATTTATATTGGCACCATCTTAACCATGGTGTTGGCATGGCCTATGCTGGTCAAGATATTACGGATTATAAAAGAGCAAAACCTGACCTCTATTGCGGATTTTATTGCTTTTCGATACGACCGTTCTGGTAAAATCGCCGCAACTGTTGCTCTTGTGGTCCTGATTGGGATCATTCCTTATATCGCACTGCAACTACGCGCCATTAGTGTTAGTTTCGATCTGCTCACAGGTACCTACCAGTCAGGTATTAGCACGGCCTTTATTGTGACGTTGGTGCTAATCGTCTTTAGTATTTTTTTTGGTACCCGGCAAATAGCCGCGAATAAGCAAAATCAGGGCCTAGTACTGGCAATTGCAGCGAGTTCGGTTGTTAAATTATTTGCGCTAACTGCGGTTGGTTTGTTTGCTACTTTTTATGTCTTTGATGGTTTTTCAGACCTTCTATCCCAAGAGCAACAAAGTATTTCTTATACTGGCGTTGACTCCATTTACCTCTCCTTCGCCCAAGCGCTTTTAGGTGCTATCACAGTCTTTATTTTACCGCAGCAATTTCATTTGATGATGATAGAAAATCATCATCAACAGGAACTAAAAACGGCGCGCTGGCTATATCCTGTTTACTTATTGCTAATTAATATCTTTGTTTTACCTATTGCCATCGCCGGGCAATTGACCTTTCCGGGAGGGAGCGTTGATGCCGATATTTTCGTATTAACGCTCCCCTTATATTATCAACAAGCATGGCTTGGAATTGTTGTCTATATTGGTGGCCTCGCTGCGGCAACAAGCATGGTGATAGTCTCGGCGATTGTGCTCAGTTTGATGATTTCCACGGAGATTATTACGCCGCTAATGTTAAAACTGCGCCGGTTTAATTCACAACAGGTACCACAGATGAGTAGCTTGTTGCTCAACCTTAGGCGCGGAGCCATTGCGGTCATTTTACTACTCGCTTTTGCTTTTGAGCGGATCATTGCCCAGCAAAGTCATTTAGCTAGTATTGGTTTGTTATCTTTTGTGCTGTTATCGCAGTTTGCCCCAGCCACCCTTGGTGCATTGTATTGGCGCAAGGGCACCGCTAAGGGGGCGTTTATAGGTCTACTTGCGGGTACTTTACTGTGGTGTTATACGTTGTTGTTACCAACACTTATGCCTCATTTTAGTTGGCTATCGACGGGACCGTTGGGTATCGCCTGGTTAAAGCCTCAGGCGCTATTTGGCGTGGATTTTGGTGATGTGGTAAGTCATGGCGTCTTTTATAGTTTGCTGCTCAATACCCTTTGTTATGTATTCATTTCATTGGTTAGCCATCGTAGCGTTGGGGAGAAACTGCAAGCAGAGCTCTATATTAGTAAGAGTCAAAGTCAGTTTGAGCGCCACTTGACCTTAGATGACTTATATAATTTATTGCAGCGTTTTACCGACAGTGCAACGGCCAAACAAGTGCATGGGATGGCGGGTAAAAAAGGGGATGCTAGTCTAAGTCAAGCCATTGAATATACCCGATTACAACTTTCGGCTGTTTTGGGTTCTGCATCAACTCGTATGGTCATGAAAGCGGCATCAACCTCGCAAGAGATGCCACTAGAAGATGTGGTGAGTATTGTCGATGAAGCCAATCAAATGTTCCGTTTCAATCGCGAGCTATTGCAATCGGGAGTGGAAAATATTGAACAGGGTATTAGTGTTGTCGATGCAGATATGCGCCTAGTTGCATGGAACCAGCGCTATGTTGAGTTACTCGATTACCCACCGGGCTTTGTGGTCGTAGGCAAGCCCATCGCTGAGCTATTGAGGTACAATATCGGTAAGGGCTATATCTCCGGCGCTGATGATGATGCGTTGGTCGCTAGGCGCTTAGAGCATATGCGCGCAGGGCATAGCCACCATTTTCAGCGCAGTATGCCTAACGGCCTAGTCCTTGAAATTCGCGGTCAGCCGATGCCGGGCGGAGGCTTTGTTAGTACTTTCTCTGATATCACCGAGCATATTGAAAACAAAAAAGCGCTGCAAAAAGCCAATGAAACACTAGAAAAACGTGTGGCTCAGCGCACCAGGGAGTTGGAGTTTGCGATGGCCCAAGCAAAAGCCGCTGATTCGAGTAAAACACGATTTTTGGCCGCGGCGAGCCATGATTTAATGCAGCCTTTTAACGCGCTGTCGCTTTTTACTTCGATGTTAAAGAATAAAGTTGATACCGATGAGCTTTCACAATTGGCTAACCATATCGATGATTCATTAAATGTCGTAGAAGCACTACTGTCTGACTTAGTGGAAATCTCAAAACTTGATGGTGGCTCACAGACTGTCGACTTGAGCGACTTTGCTATCGATGAATTACTTGGCCCACTAAACAACGAGTTTAATTTGCTAGCGCAGCAAGAAGGTATTAGCTTTAGCTACCCACATAGTAGCCTTTGGGTAAGGAGTGATAAACAAATGTTGCGCCGTGTGCTGCAAAACTTTCTCTCCAATGCGGTGCACTATTGCAAAGATAAACATGATGGCGACCATCAGAAAACCAGCAAGATAGTATTGGGCGTTAGGCGCACGACAAGTCATTTGAATGTCGAAGTATGGGATAACGGCCCGGGTATCGCTAGCGATCAACAGAAAAAAATCTTTGAAGAATTTGAACGGCTAGAGCGCAACCGTGATGTGCCCGGCTTGGGTTTAGGCTTGGCCATTTGTGAGCGAATAGCTGGCCTGTTGGGACTGTCGATTTCATTGCGCTCGACGCTTGGCAAGGGCACATGTTTTAGCATTGCGCTACCACTAGCAAAACCGAAAGACTTGCCAAAAGTAACGTTGGAAGAAGAGATTAAGGTCGCAAGGGGCGATGAACTTAATCGCCAGTGTGTATTGTTGATTGATAATGATGTACTTTCCTTAACTGCCATGACCTCGCAGCTTCAACTATGGGGTTGTGAAGTGATAAGCGCTAAGGATAAACAAGATGCCGTTGATCAGTTAGATAAAGCAGGGCACGCGCCCCATTTAATTATCTCAGATTATCATTTGGACAATGATTGTAATGGGGTGGATGTTACCAATGAGCTCCTTGCCAGCTTAACCGCTTGCATTCCCTGCGTTATTTGCTCGGCCGATCCGTCAGAACAAGTAAGAGAGCATACCAGCAGCGCCCAGTTTTTGTTCCTACGCAAACCGGTGAAAGCCTTAGCGCTTAAACGAGTTATGCGTCAGGTGCTTAGCTAGCTTGAAAATGTAAAGTTAACTTTGATTACGAGAGTTTCACTCTCGCTAATCTCTTGTAATCAAATAACTATCTTTCAAACTCTGAGACATATTATTACCCCTGCGCCTGTTTATGTGGCGACCCCCTAGCTTAATTTGTAAAACTACTTAGTTATCTCATTGAAAGCTCGCCCTTATTTTTCGTATGGTAGTTCTTTTGTGTTGTTTTTCTTAACAATATGGTACTGGACTAATTTGTTTTATGAACTAGCTTCTAAAAATTAAGTTAGCAGGGGAATCAATATGTCATTGTTCAGGAGGGAAGCAGTTTCTCATCAACGCGAACGGTTAGCCGGGAGCATTAGCTTAGCGCAACCCTTATCGCTTAAATTAACCGTCACTATTCTTTTCTCTACCGCCTGCTTGATTGTCGTCTTCTTATTTAATGCCCAATACACTCGTAAAGAAACCGTTCGTGGCTTTCTAATGCCAAATAAGGGCGTGATTAAAAGTTTTGCTTCTCAAGGTGGCACTATTGAAAAGCTGTGGGTAACTGAAGGCGATATGGTTACACAAGGGCAGTCACTAGCAACCTTGGTTATTCATCAAAGCAATAATGACGGTGTTGATTTAAGCGATCAGTTAATCAAGCAAATTAACGCGCAGCAAGCTTTGTTAATTGATGAAATTAATCAGCATCAAACATTACAAAAGCAAGAGATAGCAAATTTAAACCAGCGCCAGAACGCGCTAGCAAGTGAAAAGCAAGCATTAAAAAATCAGTTCGCATTGGCCAATGAGAAACTCAACTTACTTGAAGGACAACAACTGCACTTTAACAAGCTGAGCAGCAATGGTTATTTGTCAAATTTAGACAGAGAACGTCAGCAACAAGCATTACTTGAGGCTAAGCAAGAGCTGCAAAATATACATCGTCTGATATTACAGCAGGATAATGAACTAAGCCAAGTGGTGTTTAGTATTCAAAATATCCCTCAGCAGTACAGGTTACGGATAAGCAACCTAAAGCGTCAGCAAAGCGAGTTAGCTCGTCAGTTAGCCCAAATAAATAATAATTATCGCTACACAGTGACCGCGAGCCACGCTGGAGTAGTGACTGGTATTCAAGTAGTGGAAGGTGAAACCCTAAATCAAGCAAAGCCTTTGCTGCATATTTTACCTAAAGACTCTGTATTAGTTGCTGAACTTTTATTGCCGACGCGCTCTGCTGGCTTTATTGAACAAGGTAATAGTGTCAGGTTGCGTTTTGATGCATTTCCCTATCAACGTTTTGGTTTTATTAAAAGTGAAATCACACGAATTGATCGTGCGCTAATCGCACCGAATGAAGTGCAATTACCTGTCACGTTACAAGAGCCAGTTTACCGATTAAGAGCAGTGTTAAACCAACAGCAAATACGAGCTTATGGTAAAGCCTTTGACTTAAAAAGCGGCATGTTGTTTGAGGCGGATATTGCGCTAGACGAACGTACTTTGATTGAGTGGTTACTAGAGCCTATCTACAGCTTAAAGGGCAGAATAAGCTGAGGATGATAAGAAAATTTCTCTGATTAGGTAGTTGCCAAAAAAGCAAATGGCTTAGTTAGAAAATAGAGCGGCTGACGATAGTTTACTTTGAACGGCTTTCTAAAGTCAGCCTTATTAA